>JAKFWE010000195.1 GCA_021732895.1 Allobosea sp.
CGCGGGACGCGCTGCTGCGGATTTTCGCCGAGATTCTCGGCAGCGCGCCGCGCCTCGCCAGGGTCGCGGCGCTGCATCCCCATGTGCTCGACTGCGTCATCGATCCGGCTTTCACCACGGCGACGCCCGATGTGAAGGCGTTGACGGCGCGCATTCGCTCCGCTGTGGGCATGCCGCCGCCCAGCGTCGAGGATGGGCTCGACCGGCTGCGCGATGCGGCGCGGCAGGAGAATTTCCTGGTCGGCGCGCGCCTGATTTCCGGCGTCACCACAGCCGCGCAGGCGGGCAGGGGCTATGGCGCGGTGGCCGAAGCCTGCCTGCGTGTCGCCTTCGACGATGCGCGGGCGGCCTTCGTCGCCGAGCACGGCCTGGTCGAAGGCGCGGAAACGGTCGTGCTCGGGCTCGGCCGGCTCGGGGCCGGTGCGCTCACCCCCTCATCGGATCTCGATCTCGTCGTCATCTACGACCGGCCGGAGGCCGCCGAGGCCAGCACCGGCCCGCGACCGCTCGATCCGGTGACCTGGCATGTCCGTTTCACCCAGAGGCTGGTTGCGGCGCTGACGGTGCCGACCCGGCGCGGCGGGCTCTATCAGGTCGATCTGCGGCTGCGGCCTTCGGGCAATAAGAGCCCGGTCGCGACCCAGTTCCCGGGCTTCGAGGCCTATCATGCCGGCGAGGCTGAAATCTGGGAGGAGATGGCGCTGACGCGCGCCCGGGTCGTCGCCGGCGATCTGGGCCTCGGCGGGCGCGTCGCGGCGTCGATCAGGGCCATCCTGAGCCGCCGCCGCGAGCCCGCCGCCGTCGCGTTGGCGGTGTCCGAGATGCGCGCGCTGATTGCGAAGGAAAAGGGCGAGGACGACCCCGGCGATCTGAAGCTCGCGGCGGGCGGCCTGACTGATCTCGATTTCCTTGCGCAATACTGCGTGCTCGCCCATGCCGGGAGCCATCCGGACCTGCTGGTTCCGGACACCGCCGCCGTCTTCGCGGCCGCCCGGGCGGCCGGTCGGCTGGCCGAGGCCGACGCCGGCCTGCTGATCGAAGCTCATGGCCTGATGTCGGCCGTCCAGCTCTGGCAGCGCTTCACGATCGATGACGCGGCCGGTCCGGACGCGGTTCCGGCCCGTATTCCGCGCCGGATCGCGACGGCTCTCGGGCGCCCCGACGCCAGGGTGCTGCGCGCCGAACTGGACGAGACCCGGGCGAGCGTGCGCGCGATCTTCACCCGGGTTCTGGCGGCGGCCCGTAAGCCCTAGGCGCCCGGGACGCGCTCACGCGGCCTTGGCGATGATCCGGCCGGCCGGGTCGTTGAGCGGCAGATGCACCATCACGATGGTCCCCGCGCCGATCGTCGAGCGCAGGCGCAGCGAGCCGCCATGCATTTCCGCGAGCGCGCGCGCGATGGCGAGCCCGAGACCCGAGCCCTGATAGCTGCGCGTAATTTCGCCCTCGACCTTCTCGAAGGGGCGGCCGATGCGGGCGATCCTGTCGTGCGGAATGCCGATGCCGTTGTCCTCGACATAGATGTTGACGGCGTCGGCCGCCTCGCGGACGCGGATCGCGATGCGGCCGCTCTCGGGCGTGAACTTGACGGCGTTGTCGAGCAGGTTGCCGACGATCTGGTAGAGCGCGTGCGGGTCGGCCTTGAGATGCGGGTCGCCGCGGGTCTCGATGGCGCAGGCGATCCGCTTGCGATCGATCTCGTCCTGCCGGTTGCGCACGGCTTCCTCGACGACGAGCCCGAC
Organism: Allobosea sp.; assembly: GCA_021732895.1. GTDB lineage: Bacteria > Pseudomonadota > Alphaproteobacteria > Rhizobiales > Beijerinckiaceae > Allobosea. The sequence goes on from JAKFWE010000195.1 coordinate 1,743, forward strand.
CGAGACGTCGGATTTCTCCAGCCGCATCTTGCCGGCCTCGATTCGCGACATGTCGAGAATGCCGTTGATGACGCCGAGCAGGTAGCCGCCGCTGGAGCGGATGTCGCGGACGTAGTCGAGGTAGCGGTCGCAGCCGAGACTGCCGAACAGGCCGTTCTCCATGATCTCGGAGAAGCCGATGATGGCGTTGAGCGGCGTGCGCAGCTCGTGGCTCATATTGGCGAGGAATTCCGACTTCGCCCGGTTGGCGCTCTCGGCTTCCGACTTCTGTTCGAGATGCAACTCCGCCAGCTCGGCGAGTTGCTGCGCCTGGGCCTCCAGCTTCTGGCGCGACGCCTTCAGGTCCGTGACGTGCATCAGGAGCTGATGCTCCGAAGCCGTCAGGCGTTCCTCCTGCTGCTTGAGCTTGGTGATGTCGGTGCCGACCGAGACCGAGCCGCCATCCTTGGTGCGGCGGCCGTTGATCTGCAGCCAGCGCCCGTCGGAGAGGCGCGCCTCGTAGGATGATGCGTCGCTGGCGCTTTGCTGGCCGCGCGCAGGCTCGCGATCGATGTTCGGCTGGGCGCTCAGCCGCATGATCTCGTCATGGCTGACGCCGTCGCGCATGTCGTCGGCGTCGAGCTGGTGCAGCTGCTGATATTTGGCGTTGCACAGCACGAGTCGCTTGTCGGCGTCCCAGAGCACGAAGGCTTCCGAGATCGCCTCGACCGCGTCGCGCAGGCGCGCATCCGCGGTCGCGGTGCGCTCGGCCATGCGGCGCTGTTCGGAGATATCGACGGCGATGCCGACGAGGTGCTGCGCGCCGCTGCGTCTGTCGATGACCAGCTCCGCGCGCGCCTTCAGCCAGACCCAGGCGCCGCTGGCGTCGCGGACCCGGAACTCCTGATCGAGATGGTCGGCCTCGCCGCGGCTGATCGCGTCGGCCAGGCCATAGAGATCGGCGTCGTCGGGATGGATGAAGGCGCTGACCTCGCCGAAGGACATGAAGTCGCCCGCGCGGTCGTAGCCGAGCATGGCGTACATCGAATCCGACCAGTAAATCCGTCCGCGCGCGAGGTCCCAGTCCCAGAGCCCGCAGTGGCCCCGGTTCAATGCGGTGTCGATCCGTTCGCGCACGCAGTCGCAATCCTCGTCGGCGGCGCGCGCCCGCCTGGACTGCAGCATGAAGGCGACGGTGATCGCGCCAAGCACGATGCCGCCCGAGCCGAACAGGACGAGCAGCGCCCCGCGGCGCTCCTGCCAGGACGAGAGCGCCCGGGACACCGGCTGCAGCACCGCGAGCTGGCCCAGCGGGGCCGGCAGGTTGCGCACCGTCGCGAGCGCCTCGAGGCCGCCCGGGAGGGCGATGCGCATCACGCCGGCGCGTTCGCCGAAGATGGTCAGAGGCTGTGTCTGGCCGAGAAGATCGACCAGCGTGCTGCGGGTCTGGCCGATCACCGGTTCGCTGGCGATGATGGTTCCGCCGCCATCGCTGACATGGGCGATGCGGCCGTGCCGCGTCAGGTGCCGCCCGGCGGGGCCGGCGAGCGCCGCCGCAGGCGCGATCTCGTTGTGGCTGGCGAGTTCGAGTTCCTTCGCCAGCAGCGACGCGACGACTTCCATGTCGGAGAAAGCATCGCGCAGGGCGTCGTCGCGCATGGCGAAGGTCTGAACCATGCCGCCTGTCACGAAAATCATCGCGAAACCGACGACCAGCAGGGGTATGACTTTGCGAAATGCCGGCTCGAGCGATTCGAAACGCTGGTAGAGCGGGTGCGTCAGCGATCGCGCCACACCGAGAATCGTGGCTGCGCGCATGTTTGCGCAGCTCGCGTTCGCACGCGCCATGCCCGTCTCCCTTCGGATGAACTTTACCGTCAGCAAGATCGGGAGACGTGCCGCATCCCCGCGAATCACCTGTAATTGAATCCGCGCGAGTCGATTTGTCCAGCATGAGTTGAATCCGAATGGGACGATTCATCTCTGGGTTGCGGCGCTAAAAAATTGAATCCTGAGCGCGTAATGTCTCGTTAACCTCTGTGGCCGGGTGGCGGCGCTGCGGGTCAGGCCAGCGCGCGCTCTGCGATGTCGGAGACGTCGCGGGACAGGCCGGGCGTGCCCGAGACCATGCGCAGCGCCGCCTCGGCCAGGCTCCGGCGCCCGGGCTCCAGCATGCGCCAGCTCTTGAAGGCCCCGAGCAGGCGCGAGGCGACCTGCGGATTGGCGCGGTCGAGCGCGATCACGATCTCGGCGATGAAATCGTAGCCTGCGCCGTCGGGACGGTTGAACTGGGTGAAGTTGGCCGAAAAGCCGCCGACCAGCGACCGCACGCGGTTGGGGTTGCTGAGCGAGAAGGCGCGATGGCCCATCAACGCCCTGACCCGGTCCAGCGTGCCCGGCTCGGCGATCAGGGCCTGCGCCATCAGCCACTTGTCGAGCACCAGCGGCTCGCCGGCGTAGATCTCCGCGAAACGGGCGATCACCGCCTCGCGCGGCTCGCCGGGGATCAGGCATGCAGCGGCCAGCGCGGCGAGCCTGTCCGTGAGATTGTCGGCGGCCGCGAACTGCTCCCGCGCCAGCCGCATCCCGCTTTCCGGATCGGCAAGGGCGAGCAGGCCGAGAGCCTCGTTGCGCAGGGCGCGCCGGCCGGCGGAGGCGGCGTCCGGCGAGTAGGGGCCGGGATCGGCGAGCGCGTGGCGGATGTCCGTGAGCGTGCCGGCGAGCGCCGCGCCGATCCCGCCCGACAACTGGCGATGCGCGGCATGGATCGCGCCGGGGTCGATCGCATGTCCGATCTCCCGGGCGATGTCGGCGGGCGCGGGCAGTCGTAGCGCCTGCGCGGCGAAGGCCGGGTCGGCCCGGCCCTCGTCGCGCAGGAAACCGTCCAGAGCCTCCGCCAGCGTGGCGGCCCTGCCGGACAGGCCGGCGAGATCGCCGCCGCGCCGCCCGGCGGCGACCAGCGCGCGCGTCGCCACGGTCTGAAGCGCCTGCCAGCGA
>JAKFWE010000196.1 GCA_021732895.1 Allobosea sp.
GGAGGGAATCGCGTCGAGCGTCCCGCGCGAGTTCTGTTTCGTGAGCGCCGAATTAACGATCGCCCTGATCGGAGCGGGGCTGATCGGGCGCGCCCATCTGGAGCGGCTCGACGCCTCGCCCGATTGCGCCTGCGCCGCGATTTGCGATCCGACAGACGCGGCAAGGGCGCTCGCCGCCGAGCGCGGCCTGCGCTGGCACCCCTCCCCCCGCGAGATGCTTGCGGCGATGCGGCCTGATGGCGCGATCGTCGCCACGCCCAACGCGCTGCATGTCCCGCAGGCGATCGACTGCCTGGAAGCCGGCGTGCCGGTGCTGGTCGAAAAGCCTATGGCGGAAAGCGTCGCGTCCGCACAGAACCTCGTCGAGGCGCAGGCGCGCACCAATGTGCCTGTGCTCGCCGGCCATCACCGCCGCCACAACCCGATCGTCAAGGCGGCGCGAAAGCTGGTTCAGGAGGGCCGTCTCGGCCGCCTCATCGCGGTCAACGCGCTTTTCTTGATCCGCAAGCCGGACGCGTATTTCGACGTCGCCTGGCGGCGCGAGGCCGGCGGCGGGCCGGTGCTGATCAACCTGATCCACGACATCGACAACCTCCGCTTCATCTGCGGCGAGATCGAGAGCGTGCAGGCGATGACCTCGAACGCCATGCGCGGCTTCGCAGTCGAGGACACGGCGGCGCTGATCTTCCGCTTCGCCGGCGGCGCGCTCGGAACGGCGACCGTCTCCGACGTCACGCCCACGCCCTGGAGCTGGGAGCTGTCCTCGGGCGAGAACAAGGCCTATCCGCAGCGGGACGGGCACTGCTACCTGATCGCCGGCAGCGAGGGCTCGCTGTCGCTGCCGAAGCTCGAATTCTGGTCCTATGAGGGCGCGCCCGGCTGGTGGGAGCCGCTGCGGCGGGAAACGCTCACGGTCGCGTCCGTCGAGCCGCTGGCCGAACAGCTCCGGCACTTCTGCGCTGTTGTACGCGGCGCGGAGCGGCCGATCGCGGACGCCGTCGACGCCACGCGTACGCTTGCCGTGGTCGAGGCCGTCGCCGAAGCCGCGCGTCGCGGCGGCCCCGTCAGGGTCGCCGGAGCGTGGGAGGCGCAGGCCGCATGAACCCGACCTCGATCGCAACCGTCTCGCTCAGCGGGGACCTCGCCGAGAAGCTGCAGGCCATCGCCGCGGCGGGCTTCGACGGGGTCGAGGTCTTCGAGAACGATTTTCTCACCTTCGACGGCAGCCCGCGCGATGTCGGGCGGATGATCGGCGATCTCGGGCTGAAGATCACCGCCTTCCAGCCCTTCCGCGACTTCGAGGGCACGCCGGAGCCGCTGCGCGCGCGCGGCTTCGCCCGCGCGCAGCGCAAGTTCGAGGTGATGAACGAGCTCGGCGCGGACCTCATGCTGATCTGCTCGAACGTTTCGCCGCAATCGCTCGGCGGGATCGACCGGGCGGCCGCAGATCTGCGCGAGCTCGGCGAGATGGCGGAGAGATACGGCCTGCGCGTCGGTTTCGAGGCGCTGGCCTGGGGCCGCCATGTCAACGACTATCGCGACGCGTGGGAGATCGTGCGGCGGGCGGACCATGCGCGGATCGGCGTCATCCTCGACTCGTTCCACACGCTGGCGCGCAACTCGCCGCTGGGACCGATCGCCTCGATCCCCGGCGAGCGCATCTTTCTGGTGCAGCTCGCGGATGCGCCCAAGCTCGACATGGACGTGCTGAGCTGGAGCCGGCATTTCCGCTGCTTTCCCGGCCAGGGCGATCTCGCCGTCGCCGATTTCGTCAAGGCGGTGCAATCGACCGGCTATGCCGGGCCGCTGTCGCACGAGATTTTCAACGACCAGTTCCGCGCCGGCTCGGCTCGCCGCCTCGCGACCGACGGCATGCGCTCGCTGATCGCGCTCGCCGACCAGACCAGAAGCTCGCTGCCGCCACGCGCCGACGTGCAGGGCGTCGAATTCATCGAGTTCGCGCTGGACGAGGACACCGCCGACGATCTCGCCGCCCTGTTCGCCGCGCTCGGCTTCCGCCGGACGGGAACGCATCTGAGCAAATCGGTGACGCGCTGGAGCCAGGGCGCGATCAATCTCGTGCTCAACACCGAGAAGGACGGATTCGCCCAGTCGCACGCGATCATGCATGGGCCCGGCGTCTGCGCGATCGGGCTCGAGGTCGGCGACGTCGCCGCCGCGATGGCGCGGGCGCGGGGGCTCAGGATCGCCGCCTTCGAGCAGCCGGTCGCGCCCGGCGAAATGCGCATCCCCGCCATTCGCGGCGTCGGCGGCTCGCTGCTCTATTTCACCCAGGCCGAGGGCGAGTTCGGCCATGTCTGGGAGCGCGAATTCATCGCCGAAGGCGCAGACGCGGCGAGCGGGGCGCCGCTGCTCCAGAGCGTCGACCACATCTCCCAGTCGATGGATTATGAGGAGATGCTGTCCTGGCTGCTGTTCTACACCGCGCTGTTCGATCTCGCGCGGATACCGCAGACGGCGATCGCCGACCCGGCGGGCCTCGTCGAAAGCCGGCCGATGGTCAGCGCGGACGGCTCGCTGCGCTTCGTGCTCAACGGCTCGCAAGCGACGCGGACCCTGTCCTCGCGCTTCGTCTCGGAGCATTTCGGCTCGGGCGTGCAGCACATCGCCTTTTCCGCGCCCGACATCTTCGCCGCGGTGCAGGCAATGCGCGCCGCCGGCCTGTCCTTCCTCGACATCCCGGCGAACTACTACGAGGATCTGGAGGCGCGCCACGGGCTCGCGCCGGATTTCATCGACTCCCTGCGCGAGCACCACATCCTCTACGACCGCGACGGCGAGGCCGAATTCCTGCAGGTCTACAGCCACGTCTTCGCGCAGCGCTTCTTCTTCGAGATCGTCGAGCGGCGCGGCGGCTATGCCGGCTTCGGCGCGGTGAATGCGCCCGTCAGGCTGGCGGCGCAGGCGCGCGAGGCGCGGCCCGTGACCGTGCCGCGCCCGCTGCGGGATTGAGCGGCGCCAGCGGCGTCCGTTCATCCGGCGCCGGACGGCGAAGCCCCGTCAGGGCAGCCCAGACGACGGAGCAGGCCGGCGAGCGCCGCCGCCTCGGCCTCGTCGAGCCTGCTTCCGACCGCCGCCTCGATCGCGCCGGCGTAGACCGGCCACATGCGAAGACGCAGCGCGCGCCCCGCCTGCGTCGCCGCGACCAGCCGGCCGCGGCCATCGTCGTCGCAGGATCGACGCTCGACGGCGCCGGCGGCGGCCATACGATCGAGCAGCCGCGACAGATTCGACTGGGCGAGCAACAGCCGCCCCTGGAGTTCCCGCGGACGCAGCGGGCCAGCGCGCTCCAACTCCAGCAGGACGTCGTACCATTCCAGCGGCGGCTGCCGGACGGATTTGAGAGCGGCCTCGACGGTTGCAAGCGCGGCCTGATGGGCGCGGACGAGACTCTGCCATGCCAGCACGGCGGATTCGGAAGGACGAGACATGCCTCCATCTACGATATCGATGCGTTTGCATCAAGATTGACCTGTCGATGCAATTGCATCTATATCGATGCAATTGCATCGACAGGAGCCGCCCATGCCGGACCAACCCCGCCTCACCGAACTTGCCGCCGCGCTGCTGCGCATCAGCCTCGGCGTCATGTTTCTCGCTCACAGCCTCGTGCTGAAGCTCATGGTTTTCACCCTGCCGGGCACCGCGCGGTTCTTCGCGAGCATCGGCCTGCCGGGCTGGTCGGCCTATCTGGTCTTCATGGCCGAGGCGCTCGGTGGAATCATGCTGGTGCTCGGCGTCCGGGCGCGTTGGGTCGCACTCGCCCTGACGCCGATCCTCGCCGGCGCGACCTGGGCGCACTGGGGCAATGGCTGGATGTTCGGATACGCCAATGGCGGCTGGGAGTATCCGTTCTACCTGACCCTGCTCGCGGTGGCCCAGTTTCTTCTCGGCGACGGCGCGTTCGCACTGGCGCCGTCGCGCCCTCTCTCGGCGCGCGCCGCACCGGCGGCCTGAGCCCGGAGTCGATCCCGATGTCAAACAGGCTCCGACTGATCAGCCATCCGCTCTGTCCCTATGTCCAGCGCGCCGTGATCGTGGCGAGCGAGAAGGGCGTTCCGTTCGAGCGCCTCTCGGTCGATCTCGCCGCCAAGCCCGACTGGTTCCTGAATATCTCGCCGACCGGCAAAGTGCCCCTGCTCCACGTCACCGATGAAGCCGGCGCCGAACATGTCCTGTTCGAGAGCGCGGCCATCTGCGAATATCTCGACGAGACGAATCCTCCCGCCCTGCTTCCCGACGACCCCCTGGCGCGGGCCCGGCAGCGGGCCTGGATCGAATTCGCCTCGGGCGCGCTCGCCGACGTTGCCGGGCTCTACGGGGCGCCCGGCGCGGCGGACTTCGATCTCAGGCGAGACATGCTTCGGCGCCGGTTCGAGCGCGTCGAAGCGGCGCTTGGCGGGCCGTGGTTCGCCGGAGAACGCTTCGGCCTCGTGGACGCGGCTTTCGGACCCGTGTTCCGCTATCTTGACGCCTTCGAGGCGCTCGCGGACGTGGAGCTTGCGGCCGGGCTCGCCAAGGTCGCGAACTGGCGAACGGCGCTTGGCCTGCGCCCCTCCGTCGCCGGCGCCGTCGCGGCCAGCTACACTGACGAACTCGCCGCCTTCTTGCGCGCCCGCGACACGCATCTGGCGAGGCTCATGGCCGAGCGAACGGCGCTGGCTGGAACAGCAGGGCGCGGCGCCTCGGCCTCGGGC
>JAKFWE010000504.1 GCA_021732895.1 Allobosea sp.
CCAGCGAGATGGGGGCGGCGATCGTCAAGGCGCTGGAGGCGAGGAGATGAGCGGCGAATGGCGAGTGGCCAATCGCCACTCGCTGCTCGCCTTCCGTCCCTCTCCCCCTCGTGACTTGCCCGTGACGGCGTTCTGTGGCGCCTGATTTGTCAACGCACAGGGAGCTCGGCCGTCATGCTGATCAGGAACCGCCAGAGCTGGCAAATCCCCGAGAGCCAGGCCACGCCCGAATCCGTGTTCATGGACAGGCGCGGCTTCCTCGGCGCGGGCGCAGGCCTGATCGCCGGCGCGGCGCTGCCGCAAATCGCCGCCGCGCAGGGCGCCGACCCGACGCTCGATCTCTACCCCGCGAAGAAGAACGAGAGCTTCACGCTCGACCGGCCGGTGACCGACGAGAAGCTCGCGGCGAACTACAACAACTTCTACGAGTTCGGCACGTCCAAGGACGTCGTCGCCGCCGCCAGCAAGATGGCGACGCGGCCCTGGAACGTGCAGATCGACGGCATGGTCGAGAAGCCGTTCGAGATCGGCGTCGACGAGCTGATCCGCAAGATGCCGCTTGAGGAACGGCTCTATCGCTTCCGCTGCGTCGAGGCGTGGTCGATGGCCGTGCCGTGGACCGGCTTTCCGCTGAAGGCGCTGGTCGAGCTGGCCAAGCCGCTCTCCTCGGCGAAATACGTCAAGATGGAGACCTTCCTCAACCCGCGTGTCGCGCCGGGCCAGCTCCAGCGCTGGTATCCCTGGCCCTATACCGAGGGGCTGACGATCGCCGAGGCGACCAACGAGATGACCCTGATGGTGACCGGCATCTACGGCAAGCCGATCGCCAACCAGTTCGGCGCGCCGCTGCGGCTGATCACGCCGTGGAAATACGGCTTCAAGTCGGTCAAGTCGATCACGCGGATCAGCTTCGTCGCCGAGCGGCCGAAGACCTTCTGGGAGGCCTTGCAGGCGCAGGAATACGGCTTCTGGGCGAATGTGAACCCGGAGGTCGCGCATCCGCGCTGGAGCCAGGCGACCGAGCAGGTGCTGGGCACGCGCGACCGGCGCCCGACGCTGATCTGGAACGGCTATGGCGAGCAGGTGGCGGGGCTCTACAAGGGGCTGGAAGGCGAGCGGCTGTTCGTGTGAGGCCTCGCCGAGACTCTGATCGTCATCGCGAGCGTAGCGACGCAATCCACAGGCTGGCGGCAGAGGCTGGATTGCTTCGCTAGGCTCGCAAAGACGGAGGTGGTTCCGAGCCGGAGCGAAAGTCGCTAAGCTCGCCCGCATGCCGCGAGGTTTCACCCTCTTCGACACCGCGATCGGCCGCTGCGCCCTCGTCTGGCGAGGCGAGGCCATCATCGGTTCGCAACTGCCCGAGCGCGACGACAGCGCGGCGCGCAGGCGGCTGGCGGCGCGCTTTCCGGACGCCACGGAGGCGGCCCCGCCCGGCTTCGTCTCGGCCGCCATGGCGGACATCGTCGCGCTGCTCGCCGGCGAGCCGCGCGACCTCGCGCATCTGCCGCTCGCGCTCGACAGCGTCTCGTCGTTCAACCGCAGGGTCTACGCCGTTGCGCTGACGATTCCGCCCGGCGAGACTCTGACCTATGGCGAGGTCGCGGCCCGCATCGGCGAGCCGGGTGCGGCGCGGGCCGTCGGCGTCGCGCTCGGGCAGAATCCCTTCGCGCCCATCGTGCCCTGCCATCGCGTGCTGGCGGCGAGCGGCAGGACGGGCGGCTTCTCGGCCGAGGGCGGCGTCGAGACCAAGCTGAGGATGCTGACGATCGAGAAGGCGCGCACCGGCGCGCAGCCCGGCCTGTTCGAGGCGCTGCCGCTGGCGGCGCGGCGGGGGTAGGAAACTCCGTCATCGCGAGCGCAGCGAAGCAATCCAGAAGCGGCAGCGCCCTTGGCCTCGATTGCTTCGCTTCGCTCGCAATGACGGGCAGGGACGAAAAAAAGGCCGACCCCCGAAGGAGCCGGCCTTTGAAGTTTGAAACATCCGGCGCGAGCGCCAAACATCTCAGAGGGGAACGGCTGCGACGAACTCGACGCCGGGAGGAGAATGCGGAGCCCGTCGCGAACAACCGTGATCGCCATATTGGGCAGCATCTGCCTTTTTGCAATGCAACATGGATCGGGTCTGACATGCGGCCGGCGCATGACTTTTGGTCAATTGTGACAAAAATCCCGGTAAATTGTTGAGAAATATGCGCTGAGCGCGCGACTTCGCGCTCATATCCAATTGCGTCGCGGGTTGTCGCCGGGCTCAATAAGTCCAGCGCTGCGCCTTCTGGATCAGGAAGTCGCGGAAGACCTGCACGCGGGCGACCGACTTCATTTCCTCGGGATAGACGAGATAGCTCTCGAGCTGCGGCATCTCGGTCTCGCGCATCAACTGGACCAGCGGCGAGCCGGTCTCGATCAGGTAGTCGGGCAGCACGGCGATGCCGGCCCCGGAATCGACCGCCCGCTTCATCGCCGTGATGTTGTTGACCTGAAGATGGATCGGGCGCGGGTTGCGCTGGTCGCGGCCCAGCGTGCCGAGCCAGTGCACCGCCGTCAGATAGGAGGGCGAGGTGCCGCCGAAGGAGAGAATGCGGTGGTTGTCGAGTTCGTCGTAGGTCTTGGGCTCGCCGAAGCGCTTCACATAGGCCGGCGAGCCGTAGACGTGGAAATGCACCGTGAAGAGCTTGCGCTGGATCAGGTCGGGCTGCTGCGGCTGGCGCAGGCGGATGGCGATGTCGGCCTCGCGCATCGAGAGGTCGAGCTCCTCGTCGGTGAGGATGAGATCGACCTTGATGTCCGGATAGAGATCGAGGAATTCGGCCAGGCGCGGCGTCAGCCAGTGGCCGCCGAGGCCGCGCGTCGCGGTGACCTTCAATTCGCCGGAGGGGTGCTCGCGCGTCTCCGACAACTGGGCGCGGGTCCGTTCCAGCCGCTGCGTCATCTCGCGCGCGGCGCGCCAGAGCAGCTCGCCCTGTTCGGTGAGAATCAGCCCGCGCGTATGCCGGTGGAACAGCGGCGCGCGCAATTCGCGCTCGAGCGCCCCGATCTGCCGGCTGACCGCCGACTGACTGAGGCCCAGAACGTCTCCCGCCTTGGTGAAGCTGCCGGATTCAGCGACGGTATAGAAAATCCTGATGCGGTCCCAATCCACCGCGACCCCCCTGTTATGCGTTTGATGCATGTTGGGGGATAAAATCCTGGCGCGTCAATGTCAGTGTGGCAGGCAGGTCACCTTTTCGCACTGATTTTGATGACCAGGTTCATCAAGTTCTGTGATGTCCGCCTATTCCGCCGCCTTGAGTTGCTCGAGCTGGCGCGCCTGCAGCCAGCGTTCGGCGTCGAGCGCCGCCATGCAACCGAGGCCCGCGGCCGTCACCGCCTGGCGGTAATGCTCGTCGGTGACGTCGCCGGCGGCGAAGACGCCCGGCACATTGGTGTTGGTCGTGCCGGGCGTGACGTCGAGATAGCCCGAATCGCGCATGGCGAGCTGTCCGGCGAACAGCTCGGTCGCCGGCTTGTGGCCGATCGCGATGAAGACGCCGTCGGCCTTCAGCTCGCTCTCGACGCCGGTCCTGAGGTGCTTCAGGCGCAGATGCGTGACGCTGGGGGGTTGCGTCCCGCCGCAGATCTCCGTGACCTCGCTGTCCCAGACGACGGCGATCTTCGGGTTCTTGAACAGGCGGTCCTGCATCACCTTCTCGGCGCGCAGCGTGTCGCGCCGGTGCACCAGCGTGACCTTGCTGGCGAGATTGGCGAGATAGAGGGCCTCCTCGACCGCCGTGTTGCCGCCGCCGACGACGACGACCTCCCTGTTGCGGAAGAAGAAGCCGTCGCAGGTGGCGCAGGCCGAAACGCCGAAGCCCTGGAAGGTCTGCTCGGACGGCAGGCCGAGCCACTTCGCCTGCGCGCCGGTGGCGACGATCAGCGCGTCGCAGGAATAGCTCTCGCCGCCATCCCCCCAGAGCCGGAACGGGCGCTGCGAGAGATCGACCTTCGAGATGTGGTCGGAGACCAGCCTCGCGCCGACATGCTCGGCCTGGGCGCGCATCTGCTCCATCAGCCAGGGGCCCTGGATGGCGTCGGCGAAGCCGGGATAATTCTCGACGTCGGTCGTGATCATCAACTGGCCGCCGGCCTGGATGCCCGAGATCAGCACCGGCTCCAGCATGGCGCGCGCGGCGTAGATCGCCGCCGTGTAGCCGGCCGGGCCTGACCCGACGATGATGACGCTGGCATGGGTGTGGGCCATGGTTCCGGTTCCTGTTGGCGCGGGCGCGGCCGCGTTCGCGAGTTTCTCAAATATGGCCTAACCCGCCACGGCCAAATGCGTCCAGAGCAAGGCCGCGCCCCATCGCCGACAGTTGAACGCAGTTCAGCGCTCAGGCCAGGCCGTGCTGCTCACGATGCCGCAGCCAGCCCCGGCGCACCGCGTCGGCGATTGCGCCTGTCGAGTCGAGCGGTTCGTAGCGCGCGCCGTCGAGCCGCCCCTCGAAATGGTGCACGGCGCCCTGGCTCTTCAGCGCCTCGAGGAACTTCGCCAGCTTGCCATGGCCGCCATGCGGCTCGAAGACGAGGATCGGCGCGCCGGTCGCCGCCGCCTCGCCGATCATGTTGGTCGAGTCGGCGGTGGCGACGATGGCGTCGGCGTTGGCGAGCAGCGCGACGTAGGGGTTCTCGCCGGTCCCGTTCCACCACCAGCCGCCATGGCGGGCGAAGA
>JAKFWE010000125.1 GCA_021732895.1 Allobosea sp.
ACACCCTGCAGGAAATGCTGACGGTGAAGTCGGACTACGTGGCCGGCCGCACCAAGGTCTACGAGTCGATCGTGCGCGGCGAGGACAATTTCGAGGCGGGCATCCCCGAGAGCTTCAACGTGCTCGTCAAGGAGATGCGGTCGCTCGGCCTCAATGTCGAGCTGATCAGCAACAAGCCCAGGCCGGGCGAGTTGCCGCCGGCCGAAGCGGCTGAATAGGGCAGTGGGCGATCGGCGGTCGGCAATCGGAGGTTCGAACCCGACTGCCGACCGCCTGCTCCCGACTGCCGCATACCCAGATTTTTCGCCAGGAAGGGGACTCCGTCTCCACCGGCAACAGGAGACAGGCGATGAAGCAAGAGGTCATGAACCTTTTCGGCCAGCAGCCGGTCCAGCAGGCCTTCGACGCGATCAAGATTTCGATCGCGAGCCCGGAGAAGATCCTGTCCTGGTCCTATGGCGAGATCAAAAAGCCGGAGACGATCAACTACCGGACCTTCAAGCCGGAGCGCGACGGCCTGTTCTGCGCCCGGATTTTCGGGCCGATCAAGGACTACGAGTGCCTGTGCGGCAAGTACAAGCGCATGAAGTTCAAGGGCGTCATCTGCGAGAAGTGCGGCGTGGAAGTCACGCTCGCGCGTGTCCGGCGCGAGCGCATGGGCCATATCGAGCTGGCCGCTCCCGTCGCCCATATCTGGTTCCTGAAGTCGCTGCCCTCGCGCATCGGCCTGTTGATGGACATGCCGCTCAAGGAGCTCGAGCGGGTGCTCTATTTCGAGTCCTATGTCGTCATCGAGCCCGGCCTGACGCCGCTCAAGGACCGCCAGCTCCTGACCGAGGAGGAGTATGTCCGCTGCCAGGAGGAGTACGGCGCCGACACCTTCACCGCCATGATCGGCGCGGAGGCGATCCGCGAGATGCTGCGCGCGCTCGACCTCGACCAGATCAACGCCGATCTCAAGCATGAGATCGCGACGACGACGTCGGAGCTGAAGCCCAAGAAGCTGATGAAGCGCCTCAAGATCATCGAGGCGTTCCAGCAGTCGGGCAACAAGCCGGAATGGATGGTGATGACCATCATTCCGGTGATCCCGCCCGATCTGCGCCCGCTGGTGCCGCTCGACGGCGGCCGCTTCGCAACCTCGGACCTGAACGACCTCTACCGCCGCGTCATCAACCGCAACAACCGCCTGAAGCGGCTGATCGAGCTGCGCGCGCCCGACATCATCATCCGCAACGAGAAGCGGATGCTGCAGGAATCGGTCGATGCGCTGTTCGACAACGGCCGCCGCGGCCGCGTCATCACCGGCGCCAACAAGCGCCCGCTGAAATCGCTCGCCGACATGCTGAAGGGCAAGCAGGGCCGTTTCCGGCAGAACCTGCTCGGCAAGCGCGTCGATTATTCGGGCCGCTCGGTCATCGTCGTCGGCCCGGAGATGAAGCTGCACCAGTGCGGGCTGCCCAAGAAAATGGCGCTCGAACTGTTCAAGCCGTTCATCTATGCGCGCCTCGACGCCAAGGGCTACTCGACCACGGTCAAGCAGGCCAAGAAGCTGGTCGAGAAGGAGAAGCCGGAGGTCTGGGACATCCTGGACGAGGTCATCCGCGAGCATCCGGTGCTGCTGAACCGCGCGCCGACGCTGCACAGGCTCGGCATCCAGGCCTTCGAGCCGGTGCTGATCGAGGGCAAGGCGATCCAGCTCCATCCGCTGGTCTGCGCCGCCTTCAACGCCGATTTCGACGGCGACCAGATGGCCGTGCACGTGCCGCTGTCGCTCGAGGCGCAGCTCGAAGCGCGCGTGCTGATGATGTCGACCAACAACATCCTGCACCCGGCCAATGGTCTGCCGATCATCGTGCCGTCGCAGGACATCGTGCTCGGCCTCTACTACCTCTCGATCGTCTCCGACGGCGAGCCGGGCCAGGGCAAGGTCTTCGGCGACATCGGCGAACTCGAATACGCGCTCCACGAGAAAGTCGTGACGCTGCATTCGAAGATCAAATATCGCTGGACCGGAATCGGCCAGGACGGCAAGCCCTACACGAAGATCTACGACACCACGCCGGGCCGCGTCATTCTCTCGACCGCGCTGCCGCAGCACCCGAACATGACCTTCGACGTCAGCAACCGCCTGATGACGAAGAAGGAAATCTCCGGGATGATCGACGCCGTCTACCGCGGCTGCGGTCAGAAGGAATCGGTGATCTTCTGCGACCGCATCATGTCGCTGGGCTTCACGCACGCCTTCAAGGCCGGCATCTCCTTCGGCAAGGACGACATGGTCGTGCCGGAGAACAAGTGGGAGATCGTCGACGCCACGCGCGCGCTCGCCAAGGATTACGAGCAGCAGTACCAGGACGGCCTGATCACGCAGGGCGAGAAGTACAACAAGGTCGTCGACGCCTGGGCGAAATGCTCCGACAGGCTGGCGCAGGAGATGATGGCCCGCATCTCGACCGTCAAGAAGGACGAGACCGGCCGCGACAAGCCGATCAACTCGATCTACATGATGAGCCACTCCGGAGCGCGCGGCTCGCCGGCCCAGATGAAGCAGCTCGCGGCGATGCGCGGCCTGATGGCCAAACCCTCCGGCGAGATCATCGAGAGCCCGATCATCTCGAACTTCAAGGAAGGCCTCGACGTGCTCGAGTATTTCAACTCGACGCACGGCGCCCGCAAGGGCCTCGCCGACACCGCGCTGAAGACGGCCAATTCCGGCTATCTGACGCGCCGTCTCGTCGATGTGGCGCAGGACGCGATCATCTCCGAGACCGATTGCGGCTCCGAGAGCGGCATCAAGATGCGCGCGATCATCGACGCCGGCCAGGTCGTGGCGTCGCTGGCCATCCGCATCCTCGGCCGCTCGGCCGCGGTGGACGTGGTCGATCTCGACGGCAGGGTGATCGTGCCCAAGGGCACGATGATCGAGGAGAGCCACATCGAGGCGATCAACGCCGCCGGCATCCAGGAGGTGAAGATCCGTTCGGTGCTGACCTGCGCCACCAAGAACGGCGTCTGCGCCACCTGCTACGGGCGCGATCTCGCCCGCGGCACGCCCGTCAACATGGGCGAGGCCGTCGGCGTCATCGCGGCGCAGTCGATCGGCGAGCCCGGCACGCAGCTCACCATGCGCACCTTCCACATCGGCGGCGCGGCGACGATCGCCGACCAGTCCTTCGTGGAGTCGAACTTCGAGGGCGTGGTCAAGATGCGCAACCGCAACGTGGCGCGCAATTCCGACGGCGACCTGATTGCGATGGCGCGCAACATCGCCATCGTGATCGTCGGGCCGGACGGGGCGGAGCGCGCGGTGCATCGCGTCCAGTTCGGCTCGAAGCTCCGGGTCGACGAGGGCGACAAGGTCAAGCGCGGCCAGCGCCTGATCGAGTGGGACCCCTATTCCCGCCCGATCCTGGCGGAGGTCGACGGCTCGGTCGGCTTCGAGGATCTGGTCGACGGCATGTCGATCACCGAGACGACCGACGAGGCCACCGGCATCAACAAGCGCGTCGTCATCGACTGGCGCGGCTCGGCCCGGACCTCCGACCTGCGCCCGGCGCTGACCGTGCATGGCTCCGACGGCAAGATCGTCAAGCTCGCCCGCGGCGGCGAGGCGCGTTACATCCTGCCTGTCGAAGGCATCATCTCGGTGGAGCCCGGCGCGCAGGTCAAGGCCGGCGACGTGCTCGCCCGCGTCTCGACCGACTCGGCCAAGACCCGCGACATCACCGGCGGTCTGCCGCGGGTGGCGGAGCTGTTCGAGGCGCGCCGTCCGAAGGACGCGGCGATCATCGCCGAGAAGGCCGGCACGATCGGCTTCGGCAAGGACTACAAGAACAAGCGCCGCGTCACGCTGTCGCCGCATGACGGCTCGGATCAGCTCGAATACCTGATCCCCAAGGGCAAGCACATCCATCTCCAGGACGGCGACGTCGTCGAGATGGGCGACTACATCCTCGACGGCAACCCGGCCCCGCACGACATCCTGGCGATCAAGGGCGTCGAGGAGCTGGCGGCTTATCTGGTGAACGAGATCCAGGAGGTCTACCGCCTCCAGGGCGTCGGCATCAACGACAAGCACATCGAGGTCATCGTCCGGCAGATGCTGCAGAAGGTCGAGATCACGGAATCGGGCGACACCGACATCCTGACCGGCGACCAGATCGACCGGATCGAGCTTCAGGAACTCAACGCGAAGATGGCGGAGGAGGGCAAGAAGCCCGCTTCCGGCGTGCCCGTGCTGCTCGGCATCACCAAGGCGAGCCTGCAGACGCGCTCCTTCATCTCGGCGGCGTCGTTCCAGGAGACGACCCGCGTCCTCACGGAAGCGGCGGTCAACGGCAAGTCCGACACGCTCGAGGGCCTGAAGGAGAACGTCATCGTCGGCTCGCTGATCCCGGCCGGGACCGGCGCGCAGGTCGCCCGCATCAAGCAGGTGGCGACGCGCCGCGACGACCTGATCGTCGGCCAGAAGGCGGAGGCGGCCGCGAAGGCGGCCAAGGCCGCCAACGACGCGGCGGCTGCGGCGGCCCTGCCCGCGGCGGAGTGACCGGTCCGCAGCTCCCGACCCTTGCAAGGGGCCGCCTCCGGGCGGCCCCTTTTTCGTGGAGGCGGCGCGCCGGGCGCATCGATTTGGCGGCACATCGCTGCACCGGCCCGCGCCGGCCCCACCAGGGCCCGCGCGGGCCGGTGTCGATGTGGAT
>JAKFWE010000105.1 GCA_021732895.1 Allobosea sp.
GCAGCGCGGTCGGCGGCGGCGTCGCCACCGCCACGGAAGTCTCCACCATCGCCGTGCTCTACGCGATGATCGTCGGCGTCGTGCTCTATGGCGGCATCAGCCGGGCGAAATTCTACGCCATGCTGGTCGAGACCGCCGCGCTCTCGGGCGCGATCCTGATGATTCTGGGTACCGCGAGCGCGATGGCCTGGGCGCTGACGCAGACCGGCTTCGCCAATCAGCTTGCGATCTGGATGGCGAACCTGCCCGGCGGCTGGCTCAGCTTCATGGGCATCACCATCGTCACCTTCATCATCCTCGGCTGCGTGCTGGAGGGCCTGCCCGCGCTCGTGCTGATGGCGCCGCTGATGTTCCCGATCGCCAAGAAGCTCGCCATCAACGACGTCCACTACGCCATGGTCGTCGTCACCTCGATGAATATCGGGCTGATGATGCCGCCGATCGGCATCGGCTTCTATATCGCCTGCAAGATCGGCGACGTCTCGCCCGACGAGGCGATGGGCGCGATCTGGCCCTATCTCGTCGCGCTCTTCGTCGGCCTGCTGCTGATCGCCGCGGTGCCGGGATTTTCGACCATCCTGCTTTGAACCGGAGACAGGGCAGCCACCGCGATTCCGCATTTCCCGCGCCTCGCATCGGCAGGCCAGAATGACGCCAACCATAGAAACCAAAGGGAGAAGACAGACATGACGATCTCACGCCGCACACTGCTTCAGGGCGCCGCCGCCGGATCGGCGATCGGCTCGTTCAACATCGGCCGGGCCAATGCCCAGGCCGCCGAGTTCACCTACAAATACGCCCACAACCTGCAGGTCACCCACCCGCTGCACATCCGCGCGATGGAGGCGGTCGCCAGGATCAGGCAGGAATCGGGCGGCCGGCTCGACATCCAGATCTTCCCCTCGAGCCAGCTCGGCACCGACACCGACATGCTGAGCCAGGTCCGCTCCGGCGGCATCGAGTTCTTCACGCTCTCGCCGCTGATCCTCTCGACGCTGGTGCCCAACGCCTCGCTAAACGGCATCGGCTTCGCCTTCCCGAACTACGACGCTGTCTGGGCGGCGATGGACGGGGAGCTCGGCGCCTATGTGCGCGGCCAGATCGGGCGGGCCAACCTCGTCGTCATGGACAGGATCTGGGATAATGGCTACCGCCAGATGACCTCGTCCAAGGGGCCGATCGCCACCCCCGACGACCTCAAGGGCTTCAAGATCCGCGTGCCGGTGTCGCCGCTCTGGACCTCGATGTTCCAGGCGTTCCAGTCCGCCCCCGCGAGCATCAACTTCGCCGAGGTCTACACCGCCCTCCAGACCAAGGTCGTCGATGGGCAGGAGAATCCTCTCGCCATCATCGCGACCGCCAAGCTCTTCGAGGTGCAGAAGTTCTGCTCGGTGACGAACCATATGTGGGACGGCTTCTGGTTCCTCGGAAACCGCCGCGCCTGGGAGCGGCTGCCGGAGAACCTGCGCGCCATCGTCGCCAAAAACCTCAACGACGCCGCCGTGCAGCAGCGCGCCGACGTCGCCAAGCTCAACGCGGGCTTGAGAGCCGAGCTCGAATCGAAGGGCATGATCTTCAACGAGGCGCCGGCCGCCCCCTTCCGCGAGGCGTTGCGCAAGGCCGGCTTCTACGCCGAGTGGAAGAAGAAGTATGGCGACGAGGCCTGGGCCATCCTGGAGAAGGCCGTCGGCGGCGCGCTGAGCTGAGTCGAGCGCCACGCCCCGTCATTGCGAGCGAAGCGAAGCAATCCAGAGCCGCGTGCTCTACGCCCTCCTGGATTGCTTCGTCGGCTGCGCCTCCTCGCAATGACGGCGTGGCGCGACTGAAAGAGCTGCCCCCATGCCCGACCGCCTGAAGAAAAAGACCGCGATCGTCTTCGGCGCCGGCTCGTCGGGACCGGGCTGGGGCAACGGCAAGGCAGCCGCCGTCGCGTTCGCCCGCGAGGGCGCGCATGTCGCCTGCGTCTATCTGGATCTGGCGGCGGCCGAGGAGACGGCGCGGATCATCGCCGGCGAGGACGGAACGGCGCTGGCGCTTTCGGCCGACGTCACCGACCTCGCCTCGGTCGAGCGCGCGGCGGCGGCGGCCTACGCGGCATTCGGCCGGCTCGACATCCTGCACAACAATGTCGGCGTCACCCATATGGGCGGGCCGGTCGAGCTGTCCGAGGCGCAGTTCCAGGCGGCGCTCGATCTGAATATCGGCCCGGTCTACCGCTGCTCCAAGGCGGTAATCCCTCTGATGCTGAAAGGCGGCGGCGGATCGATCGTCAACATCTCGTCGCTCGCCGCGATCCGCTGGCTGGGCTACCCGTACTTCGCCTATTACGCCACCAAGGCGGCGGTGAACCAGGCCACCGTCGCCATCGCCATGCAGTATGCGAGGCAAGGCGTCCGCGCCAACGCGATCATGCCCGGCCTGATCGACACGCCGATGATCTACAAGCAGATTTCGGGGCAATACGCCTCGCCCGAGGCGATGGTCGCGGCGCGCGACGCGATGGTGCCGATGGGCAAGATGGGAACCGCCTGGGACGTCGCGGCGGCGGCCGTCTTCCTCGCCTCCGACGAGGCGAAATTCATCACCGGGGTGTGCCTGCCGGTGGACGGCGGCCAGTCCTGCGCGGCGATGTAGGCGACGGGCGCGCCCGACCGGCCGCTTCGGTGCAAACCCGTCGCCGATGCGACCGGAACACGCCGTCGCCTCGGTGGTATGCACAAGCGCCGATTTGGCGTCCCGGAAGGGATTCGAACCCCTGACCTACGGTTTAGGAAACCGTTGCTCTATCCTGCTGAGCTACCGGGACGCTGGCGCTTCATGTAGCATATCGCGCATGCGGATGAAGCCTCTTTGTCTGGCTCTGGTCGCTTTCGCCGCGCATCCGGCGCGCGCCGATTCGGGCTGCGCCGAGCCGCCGGCGGACGCGCCGGCCGTGACGCTCGTCGGGCTCGACGCCAATGACGACCTCCTGCTCGCCGACGGCCGGACGCTGCGGCTGGTCGGTCTCGCCCCGCGCCAGGACGACGCCGAGACGCGGCGCCTGAAAGAGGCGATCGAGCCGTGGCGCGGCAGGCCGCTGCGGCTGGCGGCGCTCGCCGGGCCGGATCGCTGGGGCCGGGTGCCGGCGCGCCTGCTCGCCGGGCCGGCGCAGGACGGTGCGCCACCCGTCGATCTCGCCGCGATGCTGGTCGCGGCCGGCGCCGCGCGCCGGCTTCCCGAGCCCGCCTACGCCGCCTGCGACGCAGGCCTCCGGGCGGGCGGGCCGGCCACGCCGGCGCAGGCCGCGCTGGACGGTCACGATATCGCCGCGATCAGGGCGCAGGCGGGCCGCGTCGCCGTGCTGAGCGGGCGCGTCGCCTCGGTCGGCGTGCGCTCCCAGCGAACCTATCTCAATTTCGCCCGTCGCCGCGGCGAGGCGGCCTCGATCGTGATGTCGCGGAAGCTGTGGCGCGAGATGCAGGACGCCGGCTGGACCACGCAGACGCTGACCGGTAAACGCATCGCGGCGCGTGGCGTGCTTTCGGGCTCCGACGGCCTGCTGCTCGAACTGACCGCGCGGGCCGCCCTGGACCTGATCGACTGAGCCGATGCGAGCGCCTTCGCTATTCACGTCAACGCCGCCGCGCAGCCGTCTGGTCGCGCCATGCCTCGGCCTGGCGCTGCTGGGCGC
The DNA here is from genome assembly GCA_021732895.1 of Allobosea sp. Classification (GTDB taxonomy): domain Bacteria; phylum Pseudomonadota; class Alphaproteobacteria; order Rhizobiales; family Beijerinckiaceae; genus Allobosea. The sequence goes on from JAKFWE010000105.1 coordinate 3,671, forward strand.
CTGCGTCGGCGAGCAGAGCGCGCTGCTGCCGCCGCAGCGTCCGGCCGATGGCGAGTTCGCGCCCCGGATCACGCCGATCCAGCGCGCCTCTGACCGCGAGCATGTCAGCCTGCTGGCGGCTTTCGGCGGCGAGTATCGCGCGCCCGCCGCGCGCGCTGTGCTCGCCGAGATCGTCCTGCGCCTGGCGCGGGCCGGCGAGGGCCGCATCGGCGCCTACGAGATCACCATCCTGAATTCGCCGATCGTCAACGCCTTCGCCCTGCCGAACGGGCGGCTCTACGTGACGCGCGGCCTGCTCGCGCTCGCCAGCGACACCGCCGAGATCGCCTCCGTGCTGGCCCATGAGATCGCCCATGTCACGTCGAGCCACGCTGTCGAGCGCGCCGAACTCGAACTGAAGTCCTCGCTGTTCAGCCAGGTCTCCTCGCAATTGCTGAACGACCCGAAAGGCGGCGCGGCGGAGCAGGCGAGCTCGAAGATTTCGCTCGCGCGCTTCTCGCGCCAGCAGGAGCTGATCGCCGACCAGATCAGCGTGCGCAACATCGCGCGCGCCGGTTACGACCCCTATGGCGCCAGTCGCTTCCTCGCGGCGCTTGGACGCAGCACCGCCTTGCGCAACGCCGGGCAGGGCGGCGACGCCAAGCGTCTCGACATCCTGTCGAGTCATCCCTCGACGCCCGAGCGCATCGCCGCCGTCACGGCCGCCGCCCGCCAGATCGGCGCTCCGGGCATCGGCGAACGCGAGGCGGAGCGCTGGCTCGGCGCGATCGACGGCCTCGCCTTCGGCGACGACCCGCGCGACGGCGTCGTGCGCGACCGGCAATATCTCAACAGCGCGCTGCGGATCGCCTTTTCGGCGCCGCCCGGCTTCAGGCTGGAGGCGGCGCGCGACATGGTCGTCGGCGTCAGCGGCGGCGGACAGGCGCTGCGCTTCGATTCGGTCACGCTCGGCGCCGGGCAGAAGATGGAAGCATATGTCGCGTACGACTGGCTTG
>JAKFWE010000335.1 GCA_021732895.1 Allobosea sp.
GCGCTGATCGGCCCGTCGGGTTGCGGCAAGTCGACGCTCCTGCGCATCTTCAACCGCATCTACTCGCTCTATCCCGAGCAGCGCGCCACCGGCGAGATCCTGCTCGACGGGCGCAACGTCATCGCCAACGACATCGACGTCAACGAACTGCGCTCGCGCATCGGCATGGTCTTCCAGAAGCCGACGCCGTTCCCGATGTCGATCTACGACAATGTCGCCTTCGGCATCCGGCTCTACGAGAAGCCGCCGAAATCCGAGCTCGACGACCGCGTCGAGGGCGCGCTGCGCCGCGCCGCGCTCTGGGACGAGGTCAAGGACAAGCTCAAGACCTCCGGAATGGGCCTCTCGGGCGGCCAGCAGCAGCGCCTGTGCATCGCGCGCACCATCGCGCAGAAGCCCGAGGTGATCCTGTTCGACGAGCCGACCTCGGCGCTCGATCCGATCTCGACCGGCAAGATCGAGGACCTGCTGGAACAGCTCAAGACCGACTTCACCATCGTCATCGTGACGCACAACATGCAGCAGGCGGCGCGCATCTCGCAGTACACCGCCTTCATGTATCTCGGCGAGGTGATCGAGTTCGCCGCGACCAACACCATCTTCATGAATCCGAGCAAGAAGCAGACCCAGGACTACGTCACAGGCCGCTTCGGCTGATCTCATCCGCCGCGCCGCGCACCTGCCTTTTGCCGACACGAGGACCTCGCCCATGTCCGACCATATCGTCCGCTCCTATGACGCCGACCTCGAGGCGCTCCGCCGGAGCCTCGCCGAAATGGGCGGCATGTCCGAGCGCATGCTCGGCGACTCGACCGTGGCGCTGGTGCGGCGCGACACCCAGCTCGCCCAGAAGGTGATCTCCGCCGACCAGCGCCTCGACAACCTGCAGCGCGATGTCGAGGAGAAGGCGGTGCTGACGATCGCGCGCCGCCAGCCGCTGGCCAACGACCTGCGCGAGCTGATCTCGGCGATCCGTATCGCCGCCGACATCGAGCGCGTCGGCGACCTCGCCAAGAACATCGCCAAGCGCGCCGTGGCGATCTCGGGCCAGTTCCAGCCTCCGCACCGCGCCGTGGTCGGCCTCGAGCACATGAGCCGGCTGGTCCAGGCCCAGCTCAAGGACGTGCTCGACGCCTATGCGGCGGGCAACGAACAGAAGGCGATGGAGGTCTGGCGCCGCGACGACGAGATCGACGCGCTCTACACCTCGCTGTTCCGCGAGCTGCTGACCTACATGATGGAAGATCCGCGCAACATCACCTTCTGCACGCATCTCCTGTTCTGCGCCAAGAACGTCGAACGCATCGGCGACCACACCACCAACATCGCCGAGACGATCCACTACCTCGTCACCGGCGAGACGCTGGACGCGGCGCGGCCGAAGCTCGACACCACCAACATCGTGATGGAGGAGGCGGTCGGCAACTGAGCCCGGCCGCCGACGCTCCTGGACCCGTTTCATGCCTGCACGTATCCTGATCGTCGAGGATGAAGAACCTCTGACGCTGCTGCTGCGCTACAATCTCGAGGCCGAAGGCTTCGAGGTCGACAGCGTCGCGCGCGGCGACGACGCCGAGCTGCATCTGCGCGATCACACGCCCGACCTGGTGCTGCTCGACTGGATGCTGCCGGGCCTGTCGGGCATTGAACTGTGCCGGCGGCTGCGCACGCGGCGCGACACCGAGCGGGTGCCGATCATCATGCTGACGGCGCGCGGCGAGGAAACCGAGCGCGTGCGCGGCCTCGCCACCGGCGCCGACGACTATGTCGTCAAGCCGTTCTCGCTGCCTGAGCTGATCGCGCGCATCCAGGCGCTGCTGCGCCGGGCCAAGCCGGGTCATGTCGCGGGCCTGCTCGCCGCCGGCGACCTCGAACTCGACCGCACGACCCGGCGCGTGCGCCGCTCCGGCGCGGAGCTGCATCTCGGGCCGACCGAGTTCCGCCTGCTCGAATTCCTGATGCAGGCGCCGGGCCGGGTCTATTCGCGCGCCCAGCTTCTCGACGCCGTCTGGGGCCGCGACGTCTACATCGACGAGCGCACCGTCGATGTCCATGTCGGGCGGTTGCGCAAGGCGATCACGCCCGCCGACGCCAAGGACCCGCTGCGCACGGTGCGCGGCGCGGGCTACGCCTTCGACGAGACCTTCGCGCGGGGTTGACCGCGCGTACCGGCGGCTCCAAGCCAGCCCGATGAACCCTTGCACCATCGCCATCGTCGGCGCCGGACCGTCCGGCCTGATCGCGGCGGAGCGGCTGGCGCAGGCCGGCCATCGCGTCACGCTCTACGACCGCATGCCCTCGCCGGCGCGCAAATTCCTGCTGGCCGGGCGCGGCGGCCTGAACCTGACGCATTCCGAACCGCTCGACCTGCTGCTCGACCGCTACCGGCAGGCCGGGCCGCTGCTGGAGCCGGCGATCCGGGCCTTCCCGCCGCAGGCTCTGCGCGACTGGGCGGACGGGCTGGGCGCCGACAGCTTCATCGGCAGCAGCGGCCGCGTCTTCCCGCGCGCGATGAAGGCCTCGCCGCTGCTGCGCGCCTGGCTGCGACGGCTGGACGGGCTCGGCGTGGCGCGTCTCGCCGGCAGGCGATGGGCCGGCTGGAGCGACGATGGCGGGCTGGTCTTTGCGACCGGCGACGGCGGGCGGGAATACGTGCGGCCCGACGCGACGCTGCTGGCGCTGGGCGGGGCGAGCTGGCCGCGCCTCGGCTCCGATGGCGGCTGGGTCGATCTTCTCGCCGCGCGCGGCGTCACTGTCGCGCCTCTCACGCCGGCCAATGGCGGCTTCACCGTGGACTGGTCGCAGACCCTGCGTGAACGCTTCGCCGGCGCTCCGCTGAAGCGCATCGTCGTCAGGCATGGCGACCGTCAGGCGACGGGCGAGGCGATGATCGATTCCCAAGGCCTCGAAGGCGGCGCGGTCTATGCAATGTCGGCCGATCTGCGCGCCGCCATCAGGCGCGACGGCGCAGCCGGGATCACGCTCGACCTGCGCCCGGATGTCGAACAGGGCCGCCTCGCCGAGCGGCTGGCACGGCGGCGGCGGGGCGAGACGCTGAGCAACCACCTGCGCAAGGCGGCGGGGCTTTCGCCGGCGGCGATCGCGATCCTGCGCGAGAACGGGGTGCGCCTGCCCGAGGCGCCGGCCGCGCTGGCGGGCCTGATCAAGGCCGCGCCGCTGCGGCTGACCGGGATGGCTCCGATCGGGCGCGCGATCTCGAGCGCCGGCGGCGTCGTCTTCGACGAGGTGGACGAGCGCCTTATGCTGAGGCGCCTGCCCGGAACCTTCGCCGCCGGCGAGATGCTGGACTGGGAGGCCCCGACGGGCGGCTACCTGCTGCAAGCCTGTTTTTCCACCGGCGTCGCGGCGGCGGACGGGATCGCGGCCTGGCTCGAGGCCGGACGCAGCCCGGTCACAACCGCCTGATCGCGGTGATCGCGCCGAAGCTCCTGGCGAGGATGCGGTCGCGCGCGGCGCGCAGCGGCTCGCGGACGACGCTCATGGTGAAGGCGGTGGCGTGAAGCAGCGTGTCTGGGTCGGCGAGAATGCCGACATGGCCCTTCCAGAAGACCAGATCGCCGCGTCGCAAACCGTCCAGCCCGTCGTCGAAGGCGACAGGCTGGCCGATGCCGGCTTCGAGCATGTCGGAATCGCGCGGCGAGGCGACGCCGGCCGCCGCCAGCGCCAGTTGCGTCAGTCCCGAGCAATCGAGCCCGAGGCTGGTCTTGCCGCCCCAGAGATAGGGGACGTGCAGGAAGCGCTCGGCGACGGCGACGAAATCAGGCTCGAACATCCCTGCCTCGACCAGATGGCCGCGCCAGACATGACCGCCGTCCGCGAGCACCGCGAACTCGCCTGCTTCGCCCGAAACCGCGACGCCCGCCCCGAGCGACAGGGCCGCGAGCGGCGGCAGCTTCATCGAGGGTCCGGGATAGACGAAGCTGCGCAGGGCGGCGAGCCTGTGGGTCGGCGCCGGCGCATCCCCGCGCAGCGCGTCGTCAGGCAGATAGCCGACATAGCCGTCGGATTTGAGCTGACCCCAGGCCCAGCCCTCGTGCTGCTCGTAGACATCGACGGCCTCGCCGGCGAGCGCCTCGGTGTCGAGCGGCGCGTCGGGTCGCGGCTCGCGGCGCAGAGGCGCCGAGGGCGCGACGACCCGCATCGGCACGGGATCGGCGAAGGCGCGCGCCTCGACCCGGTCGCGCAGGCTGCTGGCGGCGAGGTCGGGCCTCGCGGGCGTGACGCGGCGGTCGAGAATCAGGCTCATCGCGACAATCTACGGCGTGCCCGGCTTCACCGGAAGCCGGCCGCCGGCCGGACGACGCCTCGCCGTCAGATCCCGACGCGCTTCATTTGCGCGGCCGGGTAACGCGTTCCCATGGCGCGGCCGGGCGCGAAGACCTCGTCGAGCCGCTCCAGGATGGCCGGCGCCAGCACGAGATCGGCCGCGTTGGCGTTCTCGTCGAGCCAGCGGCGCTGCTTCGAGCCCGGCAGCGGCACGATGAAGGGCCGCCGGCTCAGGAGCCAGGCGATCGCCGTCTGCGCCGGCGTCGCGCCGGCCTCCGCGGCGGCCTCGCGCAGGGTCGCCAGAAGCGCCTGGTTATGGACCATGTTGTCGCACTGGAAGCGAGGCATGTCGCGGAGGCGGTCC
>JAKFWE010000341.1 GCA_021732895.1 Allobosea sp.
TGTTCAGGCAAACCACAGCCGCGCCCGCGCGTTTCGGTCTCGACGATCCGGCGCGGCTGTGGTTTGCCTGAACAGGCACAGGCTGCGCGCTTTCAGGTGAGCGCCGGCCATCTTCGCCCGAGGCCCTCCCGCTCTTGTCCCACCTCTACGGCCTCCAGGTTCTGCGCGCGCTCGCGGCCTTCATGGTCGCCGTGCACCATGTCCAGCCCGACGCGGCGCTGCTGGCGCAGCGGGCGGGGCTGAGCTTCGAGGCCTCGCACCTGCTGCCATGGCTCGCCGGGGTCGATATCTTCTTCGTGGTTTCCGGCTTCATCATGGTGCACGCCTCGGACGGGCTGTTCGACCGGCCGGGCGCGACGCGGCTGTTCCTGGCGCGGCGGATCGCGCGGATCGCGCCGCTCTACTGGGCCGCCACCAGCCTGTTCCTGCTGGTCGCGCTGGCCGCGCCCGGCGCGCTGAACTCGGGCGCGCCGGATCTGGCGCAGATCGTCGGATCCTATCTGTTCTGGCCGGTGGTCTCGCCGCAGGGGCAGCTCCAGCCGGTCTATTCGCTGGGCTGGACGCTGAACTACGAGATGCTGTTCTACGCCGTGTTCGGGCTGGCGCTGGCGCTGCCGCGCGCTCTGGTCGCGCCCGCCGTGACGCTGGCTCTCGCCGCGCTGGTTTGGGCGCAGGCGGCGTTCGGGCCGCTGTCGCCGCCCTTCGGCTTCTGGGGCCAGCCGATCGTGCTCGAATTCGCCGCCGGCATGGGGTTGGCGCTGCTCAGGGGCGCGGGCTTCCGGCTCGGCGGCGGCTGGCGCTGGCTCACGGCCGCGCTCGGAATCGGCTTGCTGCTGGTCGCGGCGCGTCTCGAAATCGATGGCCAGCCCTGGCTGACGGTCCTGCTCCGGGGCGGTGCGGCCAGCCTGCTCGTGCTCTCCGCCACCTCCGGGGACGGCCGCTCGGCCCCTTCCGCTCTGGTGCGGGGGCTGGCCCATGTCGGCGACGCCTCCTATGCGCTCTATCTCGTGCATCCATTCGTGATCAGGGGGCTGCGGATCGCCATGTCGGGCGCGGCGCCGGGCCGGCCCATCCTGTTCGTCATACTGGCGCTCGCGGCGGCGATTCTGGCCGCGCTCGCCGTCTATCGTTGGTTCGAGCGCCCGGCGACGGACTGGCTGCGGCGACGGCTGGGCGCCTGAGCGGGGTGACAGGCCGGCCGCGCCGGTCTATCCCCGCGACGTCCCCGACCCGACGGATTTTTCATGGCTCCCTTGCTCCATCTGCGCGACGTCGCGTTGACCTTCGGCGGACAGCCGCTGCTCGAAGGCGCGGAAATCGCCGTCTCGGCCGGCGAGCGCGTCTGCCTCGTCGGCCGCAACGGCTCGGGCAAATCGACCTTGCTCAAGATCGTGGCGGGGCTGGTCGAGCCGGATTCGGCCGAGCGTTTCGTGCAGCCGGGCGCGACGATCCGCTATTTGCCGCAGGAGCCGGACTTCGCCGGATACACGTCCGTGCTCGCCTATGTCGAAGCCGGAATCGGGCCGGGAGACGACGCCTACCGGGCGCAATATCTGATCGACGAACTGGGTCTGACCGGCGCCGAAGACCCCGCCACCATGTCGGGCGGCGAGGCGCGGCGCGCGGCGCTCGCCCGCGTGCTCGCGCCCGAGCCCGACATCCTGCTGCTCGACGAGCCGACCAACCATCTCGACCTGCCCGTGATCGAATGGCTGGAGCAGGAGCTGGCCTCTTTGCGCTCGGCGATGGTGCTGATCAGCCACGACCGGCGCTTCCTGGGCTCACTGTCGCGGGCGACGATCTGGCTCGATCGCGGCGTGACGCGGCGCACCGAGCGCGGCTTCTCGGAGTTCGAAACCTGGCGCGACGAGGTTCTGGCGCAGGAGGAGCTCGACCGCCACAAGCTCGACCGCAAGATCGCCCGCGAGGAGGACTGGCTGCGCTACGGCGTCAGCGCGCGCCGCACCCGCAACCAGCGCCGCCTCGGCGAGCTGCACGGCCTGCGCGAGCAGCGCCGCACCGCGCGCGCCGCGACCGGGCAGGTCAGGCTGGAGGCGAGCGAGGCGAGGCTTTCCGGCAAGCTGGTGATCGAGGCGCGCGACATCGCCAAGGCCTATGGCGACAGGGTCGTGGTCAAGGGGCTCTCGCTGCGCGTGGCGCGCGGCGACCGGATCGGGATCGTCGGCCCCAACGGCGCCGGCAAGACCACGCTGATCAACCTGCTGACCGGCGCGCTCACGCCCGATTCCGGCATGGTCAGGCTCGGCGCGGCGCTGGAGATGGTCACGCTCGACCAGCGCCGCGAGAGCCTCGACCCGGCGACGCCGCTGGGCGACGCCCTGACCGGGGGCGGCTCGGATCAGGTCATGGTCGGCGACACGCCGCGCCATGTCGTCGCCTATATGCGCGACTTCCTGTTCCAGCCCTTGCAGCGGCGCACCCCGGTCGGCGCGCTGTCGGGCGGCGAGCGCGGCCGGCTGATGCTGGCCCGCGCGCTGGCGAGGCCCTCGAACCTGCTGGTGCTCGACGAACCGACCAACGATCTCGACCTCGAGACGCTCGACCTGTTGCAGGAGCTGCTCGCCGACTATCAGGGCACCGTGCTGCTGGTCAGCCATGACCGCGACTTCATCGACCGGGTCGCGAGCAGCGTGCTGATCTCCGACGGCGACGGGGTCTGGACCGAGTTCGCCGGCGGCTACAGCGACATGCTGGCCCAGCGCGGGCGTGGCGTCGGGGCGAGGACGCGGGCGCCCGCAGGCAAGCCGGCGGAGAGCGCGAGCGGGCCGGCGGCCGCCGCGCCGGCGCTCGTCAACAGGCGCAAGCTCTCCTTCAACGAAAAGCATGCGCTGGAGACGCTGCCCGCCCGCATCGAGGCGCTGCAGGCGGAAGCCGCGAAACTCAACGGCGCGCTCTCGGGCGATCTCTACACCCGCGATCCGAAGCTCTTCGCCCGCGCGACGGCGCGGCTGGAGGCGGTCGCGCGCGAGATCGCCGAGGCGGAGGAGCGCTGGCTGGCGCTGGAGCTGCTGAGCGAGGAGATCGGGTAGAGGAGCTACGCCTCCCCGACCGTCTCCAGCATCGCCCCCTCCAGCCCTTCCCTGGCGCTCTTGCCGGCCCAGACGACGAACTGGAAGGCCTGGTAGTAGCGCTCGCAGGCGTCGATCGCCGCCTTGATCAGCGCCGCCGCCTGTTCCTCGGTCGGCTCCGCGCCGCCGGACAACAGCAGCGCGTGGCGATACATCACCACGTTCTCCGAGCTCCACAGGTCGAAATGCCCGAGCCAGAGCTGTTCGTTGACGAGGCTGACCAGTTGCAGCACCTCGCCGCGCCGACGGTCTGGCGCCTTCAGGTCGAAGGCGCAGGCGATGTGGATCGCCTCGACCTCCCCCAGCCAGGTGATCGCGACATGGTAGTCGGACCAGCCGCCGGTGACGGCGACCGACAACTCGTCGTCGCTGTCGCGGTCGAAGCTCCAGTTGTTGAGGGCGGCGAGGCGTTCGATCAGGTCGAGGGGGTTGGACGGCCGATCGATTTCGGCGTCCCTATCAAGGTCCATCATGCCCAGGGTCCAACTGCCGATGGCCGCTTCCTCGCGGGTCCGGCGCGTTCGAGAACGGGAACACGGCGACGAGACTGGCACAGGCACGCAACGCGACCGCGAAAGCCCCTGGGAACGGAGCCCCCGCTTCGCCGCCTGCGCCTGAATGAGGCTTCGGCGAACGAATCACCCTCTCGACGACGTTAGCGCATGCGATATGACGCCCCCAACACGTCCGCACGCTCTTCGGATTCGGGGTGGAGGCTCAATCCCGCCTGCTCGGGCGACGCGCCTTGTCCACAGCGCTTGGCTGTGGAGCGTTCAGGCCGCGCTCTTGCCGGGGCCGGGCGCGCCGGCCTCGAGCGCGGCGATTCTGGCGGCGAGCCTGTCGTTCTCCTCGCGCGCCAGCAGCGCCATGTCGCGCACGGCCTCGAACTCCTCGCGGGTGACGACGTCCATGTCGCGCAGCAGCCGCTCGATCTGGGTCTTGACCACGGTCTCGACCTCGCGGCGCACGCCCTGGGCGGCGCCGGCGGCGTCGGTGGCGAGACGGGCGATGTCGTCGAGGATGCGGCTCGATGTCGTGACCATGGCGATGCTCCCTGCCGGGCATGGCGGCCCGGTTCCGCCCGATCATATGGGCAGTGATGCGCCGGCCGGCAATCATCGACCGCGATCGCAATTTGACGCGTGTCGCGTCCGACCTCATGAGGGGGGCCCGCCATCTCATTTGCGAGCGACGCATGGCCCTGCACTTCACGCCCACCGAGTTCGCCCGCCGCCGCGAGGCGCTTCTCGCCGCCATGGCGCGCGACGAACTCGACGCATTGTTCCTGTTCCAGCAGGAAACGATGTTCTGGCTGACCGGCTACGACACGTTCGGTTTCTGCTTCTTCCAGTGCCTGGTGGTGAAGGGCGACGGCACGATGGCGCTGCTGACGCGCTCGGCCGATGTCAGGCAGGCGCAGCGCACCTCCACGCTCACCGACATCCGCGTCTGGAAGGACGGCCGCGACGTCGATCCGACGCGCGACCTCAGGGCGCTGGCGGACGATCTCGGGCTCGCCGGCCGGCGCATCGGCGTCGAGTTCGAATCCTACGGGCTGGT
>JAKFWE010000197.1 GCA_021732895.1 Allobosea sp.
AACCCTCCCCACCGCAAGCGGGGGGAGGGCTCGAGCCTGCCATCGACCGTGAGAAAGCTCGCAAGCAATCGCCCTGTCGGGCCCGGAATAACGGCGCGGGTCGGCTCAAGCTTTGCGCCTAACAGCAGCCCTGCGCCGTGAACCAGCCCGCCAGCGCGCCTTCGAGCGGGCGCCAGGCGCGCTCCAGTGCGGCATAGCGCGGCAGGTTGGCGCGGTAGAGCTTGCGCAGCTCCGTCTCGATCGCCGCCAGATCGACGCCGGTCGCCGCGCCGTCGCGCGCGATTGTGCGCCCGGCGACGGCGACCTCGCGCACGCAGGCAATGTTGCCGCGCGCGAACAGCATGTCGATCGGATCGACCGGCATGATCGCGTCGCGATCGAGCAGGTCGAGGTCGAGCACGGCGAAATCGGCCGGCGCGCCGGGCTCGAGCGCGCCCGACCCCGGCGCGCCGACGGCCCTGCGGCCATTGGCGACGGCCAGCGCCAGGAACTCCGCCCGGCTCCAGGTGCGGGCGAAGCCCTGCCCGTCATGCGCCATCTGGACGAGGCGCATCTCGCGCAGCGCGTCATCGTCCTCGTCCAGCGCGCAGCCATCGACGCCGACCGCGATGGCGCAGCCGCGGCGATGCGCGTCGGCGATCGGCGCGAGGCCTGAGTGGAGATGGAGGTTCGAGGAGAAGTTGCTGACGATCGTCGCGCCGGCCTCGGCGATCAGGTCGAGCTCGTCGGGCCTCGCATGGACGCAATGGGCGAGCGTCAGGCGCTCCGAGAGCAGGCCGATCTCCTTCAGGAACCTGACCATGCCGCCGGGGAACGCCCTGTCGGCCCACTGGCGCTGGTAGATCGTCTCGAGCAGATGCATGTGGACGCGCCGGCCGGTCGCGGCCGAGCGCTCGGCGATGGCCTCGAGCAGCGCCGGAGAGCACCATTGCACGCCGGCGGGGCCGAACTGGACATCGACCATCGGGCCGGCGATGGCGGCGGCGATCGCCTCGACCGTGTCGAGATAGGCGCGCGGCGGCAGGGCCGGCCTGACGAACAGCTCCTCCACCGTCCGGCGCGCCTCGTCGGGGAGGCCTTCCAGAACAGGCGCGCTGTCGCCGTAGACCAGCGGATTCTGGTCGCGCACCGCGAGCGCGAAGGCGAGCCTGACGCCGACATCGCCGGCGGCGCGGGCGATCTGGCGCGCCTCCTCGACGATCGGCATCTCGCCGCCCGGGCGGGTATAGTGCACCATCATGGCGCCGCAGCCGGCCCGCGCCGATCGGGCGCAGGCGGCGGCGGCGACGAGATAGGGATCGGGCGGGGTGCCGAAGGCCGAGCGCGCGATCCAGCTCTCCAGCGGCAGGTTGGAGGCGTTGAAGGACGACATGCTGGGGCGCGCATGATCATGCGCGTTGACCAGCGCGGGAATGACGAGGCGGCGGCCAAAGGCTGCGTTCCCATGCCCGGCCGAAACCGCCGTGATCAGCCCGTTCTCGTGGCCGAGCACGGCGTCGTGGAGGAGGCCCTGCCCGGACCCGCGAAAGATGCTGGTCGCGGCGATCGTGGTCACGGTCATGGACGAATCCCCCAGGCTGGACGCGATCTTGGCCGTCCCGTCATTCCGGGGCTTCGCGAAGCGAGGAACCCGGAACCCATAGCCGCTGCGAAAGCCGAACAGCGCGCTATCGGCGCCGCCATTTCGCAACCACCCGTGGTTATGGGTTCCGGGCTCGGGCCTGCGGCCTGCCCCGGAATGACGGTTGCGTCGGAGACAGATCGAGCGGCGGCGTCAGTTGGGCGTGTAGACCAGTTCGCGCTCGGCCTTGGGCGGCAGGAAGGCGCGCGAGAAGATTTCCTCGGGCTTGGGCTTGCGCGTCAACTGGTAGCCTTCGGCGATGATGTCGATGGCGCGGGCCATGCGGTCGTCCTTGGTGTCGCCGACGCCGATCTCCTTCATCTCGGGCGAGACGATCAGCTCGCTGAAGGAGTATTGCAGCCGCTTCTTCTCGATCGCCTCATTGACGAGGTTGTCGAAATTCATCACGCCCTTCATGCCGATGGACTGGTCCCGGGCGATCTCCACCATCGCCTTGTTGGTGGCCCGCACCAGACCCGCTACGGCCTTGGGGTTCTCCTTGATCATCTTCTGCGAGACCATCAGGCCGTTGGAGTAGAGGTCCAGCCCGTAGTCGCCGAAGCTCAGGAAGTTGAAATCCTTGTCCGGATCCTGCCGGTTGAGGAGCAGGTTGAAATAGCCTGTGATGTTGAAGATCAGCGCGCCGTCGATGTCGCCCTTGATCAGCAGCGGCTCCTGAAGATTGGGCGCCATGTTCGAGAGCTTGATCTTGCTCATGTCGACGCCGTTCTTGCGGGCGAAGACCTCGAGCAGGCGCGTCGTCGGCGTGCCCTGCGCGCCGCCCAGCGTCTTGCCCTCGAGGTCCTTCGGCTTGGCGATGCCGGCCGTCTTCTTGCTGGAGATGGCGAAGGGCGGACGGTTCCAGATCATGTAGACCATGACCGGGTTCTCGCCGGGTTTGGTCGAGGCGTTCTGGATGATGGCGTTGACGTCGCCGAAGCCGGCCTCGTAGGCGCCGCCCATGATGCGGGTGACGGTGGCGCCGGAGCCCTCACCCTGGTCGATCACGACGTTCAGGCCCTCGGCCTTGTAGTAGCCCTTGTCGCGGGCGACGAAGAAGGCGGCGTCCGAGCCTTGCGTCTTCCAGCCCAGGGTGAACTTGACGGTGGTTTCCTGCGCCAGGGCGGAGCCGGCGAGCGCCACGGTCGCCGCGGCGGTCAGCATGAGTCGTTTCAGCATCTTGATCCCCTTTTGTTGAGACGGCGGTTCAGGCGGCGATGAGGTCGTTCTTGCGGGTGGCCCAGCCGGTGACGCGGCTCTCGATCAGCGAGAAGGCGACGTAGAGCGCGACGCCCAGCCCCGCGAGTATGAAGAGACCGGCGAAAACCAGCGGCGTGTTGAAGTTGGACGAAGCCGACATCATGACGTTGCCGATGCCCCGGTTGGAGGCGACCGTCTCGGCCAGCACCGTGCCGACGAAGGCGTAGGTGATCGCGACCTTCAGCGAGGCGAAGAAGAAGGGCATGGTGCGCGGCAGCCCGACATTCCAGAGGATGTCGAGCTTGCTGGCGCCGAGCGCCTTGAGCACGTCCTCCATCTCCGGCTCGGTGGTGGCGAGCCCCGTGGCGATGTTGACCACGATCGGGAAGAAGCAGATCGCCAGCGAGGTCAGCACGGCGGGCACCGTGCCGGAGCCGAACCAGAGCACGAAGATCGGCACCACCGCGACCTTCGGGATCGAGGAGAAGCCGATCAGCAGCGGATAGACCGTGTCATAGGCGGTGCGCGAGACGCCGATGACGGCGCCGAGCAGCACGCCGAGCGCGACGCCGAGCGCGAAACCGGTCATCGTCGTCGCCAGCGTCTGCAGGATGTGCGGCCACAATATCGGCATGCGCACGAACATCGTCTGAAAGATCTGGCTCGGTCGCGGCAGGATCAGGTCAGACATGCCGGAAATGATGCAGAACAGCTCCCAGGCGAGGAAGAACAGGACGATCAACCCACCCGACCAGAATTTCTGCTTCAGACGCGGATCGGCCATGTCAGGTTTTCTCCGGCACGGCGGCGCGCGCATCGACGATGAGCTCGCGCAGGCGCTGGTTCAGCGCGACGAAGTCGGGTTCGAACGTCATCGCGATCGAGCGCGGGCGGGCGAATGCGACGACGCCATCGTCGACGATGCGGCCGGGCCGCGCGCTCATCACGCAGATGCGGTTCGCCAGGAATCCGGCCTCGCGCAGATCATGCGTCACCAGCAGGACGGTCGGCCGATGGGCCAGCCAGAGGTCCTGCAGGATCGCCCACAGCTCCTCGCGCGTGAACTGGTCGAGCGCGCCGAAAGGTTCGTCGAGCAGCAGCAGGCGCGGCTCGTGGATCAAGGCCCGGCACAGATTGGCGCGCTGGAGCATGCCGCCCGAAAGCTGCCACGGGAACTTCGCGGCGAAACCCGTCAGGCCGACCTGCGCCAGCAGCGCATGCGCCTTGTCGCGGAACGCGCCCTTGCGCTCCTGCCGATAGCGCGAGCGGAACGGCTCGACGATCTTGAGCGGCAGCATGATGTTCTGCTCGATCGTCATCCAGGGCAGCATGGTCGGATTCTGGAAGGCCATGCCGATGCGCAGCGCCTTGGCCGCGACCTCGCGCCCGCCGACGACGACGACGCCGGTCGTCGGCGCGACGAGCCCGGCGACGAGGCGCAGGATCGTGGACTTGCCGCAGCCCGACGGGCCGACCAGCGCGACGAATTCGCCGTCCGGAACCCGCAGGGTGGTTTCCCGCAGCGCCGGCACCGAATTTGCTCCGCGCCCGAAGGTCACCGACGCCGCCGACAGCTCGATCGCGGGGGCCGGACGCACAATCGCGACCGCCGACGGATCGAGCGGATCGTCATCGGACCGAGCGGAGACGGCGATCAGGCGGGGCTGCATGCGATTCATGACCGAAGTGCATGCAAGCTGGATGCCAGAGCGCGGCATCACTTTTGCTGCAACCCGTTCACCATCGATCGCAGAGGTTGCAGGCACGGCGCTCGAGCCGCATCTGATGCCTGAAGCGGGCTTCCCGCGACGAGGA
>JAKFWE010000055.1 GCA_021732895.1 Allobosea sp.
GGTGTCGAAAGGCGTCAGATCGAACGCCCCGAACGGCCCGTTCCAGACCAGGGTCCTCATCGAATCGAGTTTCAGCACGACCTCGGCGACGCTCAGGGGACCGGCGTCCAAAATCATCTCGTCGGCCGCGACATCGCCGACCGGGACGATGCGATGGCCGGGATTCGCCCTGAACTCGCGCGCGACCAGCGCGTCGACCGGCAGCATGATCTCGCAGCCGGCGGCCTTCGCCTTCGCCTCGATCTCGCGGGCCGTGGCGACAAGGTCATGCTCGCAGAGCGACTTGCCGACAGCGACGCCCCGCGCCGCCAGGAAGGTGTTCGCCATGCCGCCGCCGATGGCGAGGACGTCGACCTTGTTCACGAGGTTGCCGAGCAGGTCGAGCTTGGTCGATACTTTCGCGCCGCCGACGATCGCCATCACGGGCTTTTTCGGATTTTCGAGCCCGGCGGAGAGCGCCTCGAGCTCGGCCTGCATGGTGCGCCCCGCGAAGGCCGGCAGGACATGGGCGAGGCCCTCGGTCGAGGCGTGGGCGCGATGCGCCGCCGAGAAGGCGTCGTTGACGAAAAGATCGCCATTGGCCGCCAGCGCCGTGACGAAACCTGCGTCGTTTTTCTCGTCGCCGGCGTGGAAGCGGGTGTTCTCCAGCAGGAGCACGTCGCCATTCTTGGCGGCCGCCACCGCCTTGGCGACGTCCTCGCCGATGCAGTCGTCGACGAAGGTCACCGGCTGGCCTAGCGCGTGCGCCAGCGCCGGCACGACCTGCTTCAGGCTGTTTTTGACATCGCGCCCCTTGGGGCGCCCGAAATGCGCAAGCAGAACGACCTTGGCGCCCTTTTCCGCCATTTCGCGGATCGTCGGCAGGACGCGCTCGATACGGGTCGCGTCGGTGACGCGGCCATCCTCCATCGGCACGTTGAGATCGACCCGGACGAGCGCGCGCCTGCCCGCCAGTTCCGCGTCATCCAGCGTCGCGAAGCTCATCGCACCGGCAGTCCGGACGGCAACAGCGCCGGCAGCACGCCCGGCACGCCGAATTTCAGCACGGCGACGGTCAGGACGACGGTGAGAACGGCGGTGATGACCGCGGTGACGAACAGCGCGCCGAAGCGCGGGGTCGAATCGACGCGCGAGCGCAGCGCAGCGACCTCCTGGCGGATGCCGGCGAAATCCATCGCTCCGGCCGCGGTCTCGACCTTCTGGGCGCTGCGGTCGAGCGAGGCTTCGGCGCGGGTCAGGACGGCCTCGTAGCGGGCGAACTTCTCCTCGATGCGCGCCGCCTTCTCCTCGATGCGGGAAAGCTGGTCGAGCTTGCGCGGTTCGGTGACGGGCGCCGCTTCCGCAGCCATCGCCGCGCGCTCGGCCATGGTCGGCGCAGCGGCCTGCATCGGCCCCGGGGCGGAGGCGGGCATCGCCTGTCCCTGGCGCATGTCCATGGGCGGCTCGGCGCGGGTTACGGTCTTGACGTCTGACATTGCTGGTTCCCGCCGAAACGAAGGATGGTGAAGACGACCGCAGCCCCGGCAGCCCAGGTGCTGACGACCATGGTGAACAACTGCCACATCGTCGGGATGTTCGACAGCTTGCCGTCGATACGGGCGACATCCGCCCTCAATGTGGCGAAATCGACCATCTTGGACAATTGTCTGATCTCCGCTTCGATGGCGTCCAAACGCATTTCGATCTGCGTCAGGACGTCATCGCGCGTCATGCCGAATCCCTCAGAGCAGCTTGCCCATCGCCACCGCAGTGTCGCTCATGCGGTTGGAGAAACCCCATTCGTTGTCATACCACGAAACCACACTGACGAACTTGTCGTCCATGACCTTGGTCTGGTCGAGCGCGAAGATCGACGAGGCCGGATCGTGGTTGAAGTCGACCGAGACGTTCGGCTGGTCGGTGACGGCGAGGATGCCCTTCAGGGCGCCGCGCTTGCTCGCCTTGACGATCGCGTCGTTGACCTTCCCGACGGTCGTGCGGCGCTTCGCCATGAACTTGAAATCCACCATCGAGACGTTGGGCGTTGGCACGCGCACGGAGGAGCCGTCGAGCCGGCCCTTCAACTCGGGGATGACGAGGCCGATCGCCTTGGCGGCGCCGGTCGAGGTCGGGATCATCGAGAGAGCGGCGGCGCGGCCGCGGTAGAGATCCTTGTGCATCGTATCGAGCGTCGGCTGGTCGCCGGTATAGGCGTGGATCGTCGTCATGAAGCCCTTGTCGATGCCGACGGCGTCATGGAGCACGCGCACGACCGGGGCCAGGCAGTTGGTGGTGCAGGACGCGTTCGAGACGACGAGATGGTCGCTCGTCAGCGCCTGATGGTTGACGCCGTAGACCACCGTCAGGTCCGCCCCGTCGCAGGGGGCCGAGACGATGACGCGCTTCGCGCCGGCGGCGAGATGCGCGGCCGCCTTGTCCTTCGTCGTGAAGATGCCGGTGCATTCCAGAGCGATGTCGACGCCGAGCGCCTTGTGCGGCAGATCCTTCGGATCGCGGATGGCGGTGACCTTGATCGGACCGCGCCCGACATCGATCGTGTCGCCGGCGACCGTCACCGTGCCGGGAAAGCGGCCATGGACGGAATCGAAGCGGAAGAGATGGGCGTTGGTCTCGACCGGGCCGAGATCGTTGATCGCGACGACCTCGATGTCCTTGCGCTTCGACTCGATGATCGCGCGCAGCACGTTGCGCCCGATGCGGCCGAAGCCGTTGATCGCCACCCTGATCGTCATCTCAAAGCTCTCCTTCGCCGCTTCCCGGCGCTTGCGCGCCATTCACGCGGGGAAATCGGCCAGAATGCGGCCGAGCGCAAGGAGAAATCGTCATTGCCAGGAGCGCAGCGACGAAGCGATCCGGGAGCGGCCGTGCTCTACGTTCCCCCTGGATTGCGTCGCTGCGCTCGCAATGACGGCCGGTCAACCGTTGTGACGCTTCATGGCGGCCTCGACGATGGCCTCGGCCGTGATGCCGAAATGCCTGTAGACGTCCTTGTAGGGGCCGCTGGCCCCGAAGGAGGACATCCCGACGAAGCCGCCGTCATGACCGATCACGCCATCCCAGCCGAAGCGCACCCCGGCCTCGACCGCGATCTTGATCGGGGCCGTGCCGATGACGGCGCTTTGCGTCGCCTCGTCCTGCTCCAGCAGCAGTTCGAGCGACGGCACCGAGACGACGCGGGCGCGGACGCCCTTGTCCGCCAGCAGCTTGCGCGCGGCGACCACGAGTTCGACCTCCGAGCCCGTGGCGAAGAGCGAGACCTGCGCCTTGCCGCCCTCGGCTGGGAGCAGTTCGTAGCCACCCGTGGCGGAGCGGTTCTTCGCGGTGGCGTCGGTGCGCAGTTGCGGCAGGTTCTGGCGCGAGAGCGCCAGAACCGTCGGACCTTCGAGCCGCTCCAGCGCGAGCTGCCAGGCTTCCGCCGTCTCGATCGCGTCGGCCGGGCGGAAGACCCGCATCTTCGGCATCGAGCGCAGCGAGGCGAGATGCTCGACCGGCTGATGCGTCGGGCCGTCCTCGCCGAGCCCGATCGAGTCATGGGTCATGACGTAGACCACCGGCAGACCCATCAGCGCGGCCAGCCGCATCGAGGGCCGCGCATAGTCGGCGAAGACCAGGAAGGTGCCGCCGGCCGTGCGGAAGCCGCCATGCAGGGTGACGCCGTTCATCGCGGCGGCCATGCCGTGCTCGCGGATGCCGTAGCGCACATAGCGGCCCTTCGGCGTCTTCGGGGTGAAGTCCTGCGCGGCCCTGGTGCGGGTGTTGTTCGACGGGGTCAGGTCCGCCGAGCCCATCACCAGCTCGGGCATCGCCGGAATGATCGCCTCCAGCGCCAGCTCCGAGGCCTTGCGCGTGGCGACAGCCTGCGGGGCGGCGATCAGCGCCTTCTTGTGGGCGAGGATCGCCTTGTCGAGCTTGGCCGGAATTCCGTGCGAGAGACGGCGCTCGAACTCGGCGCGCTTCCGTTCGGAGAGAGCGGCGAAACGGGCTTTCCAGGCGGCATGGGCGGCCTTGCCGGCCGCGCCATGGCCGCGCCAGGCCGCGAGCGTGTCCGCCGCGACCTCGAACGGGCCGCCGCCGATGCCGAGCGCCTTCTTGGCGGCGGCCAGCTCTTCCGACCCGAGCGCCTCGCCATGGGCCTTGGAGGTGCCGGCCTTCTTCGGCGCGCCGAAACCGATGATCGTCTTGCAGGCGATCATGGTCGGCTTGTTCGACGTCTGCGCCCGACGGATGGCGGCCTCGATCGCGTCGGGATCGTGGCCGTCGACGCGCTCGGCGCGCCAGCCGCAGGCCTTGAAACGCGCCACTTGATCGACCGAATCCGAAATCGAGAGCGGCCCGTCGATCGAGATGCCATTATCGTCCCAAAGCACGATCAGCTTGCTCAGCTTCTGGTGGCCCGCCAGCGCGATCGCCTCATGGCTGACGCCCTCCATCAGGTCGCCGTCCGACGCCAGCACATAGGTGTGGTGATCGACGATCTTGCGGCCGAACTCGTTCGCGAGCATGCGCTCGGCCATCGCCATGCCCACAGCCGTGGCGAGGCCCTGGCCGAGGGGGCCGGTGGTGGTCTCGACGCCTGCCGTCATGAAGTTCTCGGGGTGGCCGGGCGTCTTCGATTCGAGCTGGCGGAAGCT
>JAKFWE010000119.1 GCA_021732895.1 Allobosea sp.
ATGCTGCTGCTCCAGATCGCCGCGAGCCATGCCGCGATCGGCCCCTTCGCCAACCTGGCGCGCGAAACGCCTGCGGCGGCGGCGCGGCGCTACGGGGCGGCGATGTCGGCCAGCCGGTCGTCCCGCCTGCCGCGCGCGGTCGCCTGAGCACACGAACGCGAAAAGCCGGCCTCGCGGCCGGCTTTCGTGCAGCGTGATCCGGCCCGGCGTCTCAGGCTTCGGTCTTGACCTTGAGCACCTGGCGACCACGATACATGCCGCTCTTCAGATCGACATGATGCGGGCGGCGCAGCTCGCCGGAATTCTTGTCCTCGATATAGGTCGGCTGCTTAAGCGCGTCGGCCGAGCGGCGCATGCCGCGCTTGGACGGCGAGGTCTTTCTCTTCGGAACGGCCATCTGACTCTCCATCGACCATCGTCAGGAGGCATTGGCCCGACGGCCCGGCCCCGCCGCGACGACGGACAAATCTCATGAAGGCTTGCCCATACACGCTCGGGCGCGCCGCCGCTAGTGGCCGCACGCATTTTGTCGCCGGCGGCCGAACCCGATGCGCCCTCGACCCCGCAACCACCTTGCGATCCCCGGAAAAATCCGTATACAGCGGCATCGCATCAGCCGCAGCCACAATGTGGGCGATGAGAACCGTCGGCGCGCAGCCGCTTGCGGTTCGCGTCGCCGGTTGATTTTTGACCGGCTCGCCAGCTTTGGCGGGCCGCTGGAGTAAGACCGATGAAGATCCGCAATTCCCTGAAATCCCTGCGCGGGCGCCATCGCGACAACCAGCTGGTTCGTCGCAAGGGCCGCGTCTACATCATCAACAAGGTCCAGAAGCGCTTCAAGGCGCGCCAGGGCTGACGCTGTCCGGCTTCGCCGGAGTTCCCGATCGCGGTCTCGCGCCGGCCTGAGCCTCCCGCTCCGGCCGGTTTTGTCGCGCCTGATCGCCCGGCCGTGAATTGACGCCGGCGCACGGGCGCCTACACTCGCGTCATGACCTTGACCCGCGCGCTCCCCGTCGTCCTGCTGCTCGGCCTGCCGGCGGCTCTCCCGCTCGGCGCCGGCCCTGGCCTCGCCCAGCAGACCCCGCCGCCGCGCCCCGGCATCGTCCAGCCGAAGGACGACGACGCCAATCCCTCAGTCCCTGCCGCCCCGCCGGCCCGCACTCCGGCCGCGACGCTGGAGCGTCTGTTCGAACGGCTCGCGGCCGCGAAATCCCCGGAGGAGGCCAGAGGCGTCGCCAATCTGATCCAGCGGCGCTGGGCCAGGTCCGGCTCCGACACGGCCGATCTGCTGATGACCCGGGCGCAGGAGGCCGTGAAGGCCAGGCAACTCGAACTGGCGATCGAACTGCTCGACCGCGTGATCAGCCTCGAACCCGGCTGGGCGGAAGCCTGGAACCAGCGCGCCAACGCGCTTTTCCTGGCCGGCGACTCCATCCGCTCCCTCCTCGACATCGCCGAGGCGCTGAAGCGCGAGCCGCGTCATTATGGCGCCATGGCGGGGCTCGGCGTCATTCTCCGGCAGCAGGGCGACGACAAGCGCGCGATGGTCGCCTATCGCCGGCTCCTCGAGGTTTATCCACAGCTCGAGGCGGCCAAGAAGGCGGTCGAGTCGCTGAAGACCGAGGTCGATGGCCGGGACGCCTGAGCGCACCGACGAAACCGTTCGGGATGCGCTGACGTAGGCAGACCATGCTGATCCGCATTCTGCTTGCGCTTGTCGTCCTTTGCCTCGCCGGCCTGTGGTTGCGCTCCGAACTCATCGGCGCGGAGGCGGCGGCGGCCTACCCGCCGAAGGGCGGCTTCCTGACCGTGCCGGGCGGCCGGCTTCATTATGTCGAGCGCAAGCCGGACGGCCAGGCGCGCGGGACGGTCGTGCTGGTGCACGGCGCGTCATCCAACCACGCCGACCTTCTGGCCACGCTCGGCCCCGAACTGCGGACCTACCGGATCATCGCGCTCGACCGGCCGGGTCATGGCTGGAGCGACCGGCTCGAGGGCCGCGCCATGGCCGACCCCGCCCGGCAGGCCGCCGCCCTGATGGCCGCGCTCGACCGGATCGCGCCCGAGCCTTTCGTTCTCGTGGCGCATTCGCTCGCCGGCGCGCTGGCCACGCGCATCGCGCTGGAGCGACCCGAACGGCTGCAAGGTCTCGTCCTGCTCGGCGGCGTCACCCATCCCTGGCCGGGCGGAATCGACTGGTATCACCACCCGACCTCATGGCCGCTGATCGGCCCGGTCTTCACCCGACTCGTGGCGCTGCCGGCGGCGAGCGTCCTGCTGGAGCCCGGCGCGAAAAGCGTCTTCGCGCCGGCTCCGGCGACGCCCGGCTATGTCGAGACCGGGCAGATCAGGCTGCTGCTGCGCCCGGCCGTGTTCCGGGCCAATTCGCAGGACATCGCCGCGACGCACGCCTTCGTGACAGCGCAGGCCCGGCGCTACGGCGAGCTGAAGATGCCGGTCGTCGCCATCACCGGCGACAGCGACGCCATCGTCTCGGCCACGATCCACTCCGCGACGATCGCCCGCCAGGCCCCGCAGGGCCGCTTCGTGCTGCTTCCCGGCGTCGGCCACATGCCCCATCACGCCGCGCCCGAAATCGTCGTCGAGGCGATCGACCAGATGGTCGGGCCGAAATCGGGGCTGGCGGCGCGCTGAGCGGAAGCATTGTGCCGCTACGCCTGATCGACATGCTCCTTCGCGATGAAGGCGATGCGGACCATGTTGGTGGCGCCCGGCGTCCCGAAGGGCACGCCCGCCACCACGATGATGCGGTCTCCCAGCTTCGCGAAGCCCTCGCGCACGGCGAATTTGCAGGCCCGCGCCGCCATGTCGTCGGCGTCGCTTGCGTCCTTGGTGACGACGGAATGGACGCCCCAGACCAGCGTGAGCCGCCGCGCCGTGGCGCGGTTGGGCGTCAGCGCGATCACCGTCGAGTTCGGCCTCTCGCGGGCGAGCCTCAGCGCCGTCGAGCCCGACGAGGTCCAGGCGGCGATCGCCTTCAGGTTCAGCGTGTCGGCGATCTCGTGGGCGGCCTTGGCGATGGCGTCGGCCCCGGTCGCCTCGGGTTCGGCCCGCTGCGCCTCGAGGATCGAGCGGTAGACGGTCTCGCGCTCGACCTCCTCGGCGATGCTGTTCATCATCGCCACCGCCTCGACCGGATATTGCCCGGCCGCGCTCTCGGCCGAAAGCATCACCGCATCGGCGCCCTCGAACACGGCGGTGGCGACGTCCGAGACCTCGGCACGGGTCGGCACCGGCGCGGTGATCATGCTCTCCAGCATCTGCGTCGCCACGACGACGGGCTTGCCCATGCGCCGCGCCATCCTGGTGATGCGCTTTTGCGTGCCGGGCACCTTCTGCAGCGGCATCTCGACGCCGAGATCGCCACGCGCGACCATGATCGAGTCGGACGCCTCGATGATCTCCTCGAGCCGCGTCAGCGCCTGCGGTTTCTCGATCTTGGCCATCGCCAGCGCCCGGCCCCGCACGATCTTGCGCAGATCGGCCATGTCTTCCGGGCGCTGCACGAAGGACAGCGCGATCCAGTCGACGCCGGCTTCGGCTGCGGCCTCGGCGTCGGAACGGTCCTTCTCCGTCATCGCCGAGACGGCGATGGTGGTGTCGGGCAGGCTGACGCCCTTGCGCGAGGTCAGCCGCCCGGCGACCGTGACCCGCGTCACGGCCTGCGTCCTGCTCGCCTTCTCGACCACGAGCCGGATCTTGCCGTCGTCGAGGATAAGGGTGTGGCCCGGTTCGAGCGCGCTCAGGATTTCCGGATGCGGCAGGTTCACCCGCCGGGCCGTTCCCGGCTCCGCGCTGGAATCGAGCACGAAGCGCGCGCCGGTCTCCAGCATCGCGCCGCCATCGCCGCCGAAGGCCCCGACGCGCAGCTTCGGCCCCTGCAGATCGGCGAGGATGCCGACCGGGCGGCCGAAGCGCTTCTCCAGCGAGCGCAGCATGGCGATGCGCGCGGGCAGCGTCTCGCGCTGCGTATGGCTCATGTTGATGCGGAAGACGTCGACCCCCGCCTCGAACAGTTTCGCGCACATTTCCTCGCTCGCCGAAGCCGGCCCCATCGTGGCGATGATCTTGATCCGGCGCTCGCGTTTCATCGTGGCTTTCGTCTCTCGCTGTCAGGGCCGCGGCGGGGCTGCGCCCGCCCCGGAATCGGTGAGCTGGATCGTCCAGCTCTTCTGTTCGCCGGTATCGACCTCGAAGAAGCTGGCGCGGTCGTAGCCGCGCGACAGGCAGTCCTCGATGCCGCGTATCGTGAATTCCTTGTTGCGCGTGCACATGACGGATTTGCCGGCCCACTCGCCGCCCTTGTCGTAGTCGAGGGCATGGACATAGTAGAAGCGCGCGGCGAGCGTGCCGCGCAGCAGCGTCTCGCAGGCGCGCGGCGCGAGGTTCCACCAGCCTTCCGTGATCCAGCCCTGGCCGTCGCGATAGCCGATCGCGACGCCGATCCGGCTGCCGGTGGTGTTGCACATGCGCAGGTCGGCCGATGCCGGCGCAGGGCCGGCCAGCAGGCCGGCGACGGCGAGGATCGGGAGCAGGGCGGCGTGGCGCTTGGACATGATCGGGAGCGGCGCGGGGTCGGGGCGGGTTC
>JAKFWE010000486.1 GCA_021732895.1 Allobosea sp.
GGCCGAACAGGGATTGGAAGGTTTGCCTCATGAGCGACGACGGCGGCCCCCGGCGGCCGACGCTTCCGCCCAGGGTTCAACCCGATCGCTATAGCATGGCTCCTGCCCGTTCTGGAAACAGGGTGAACACAGGGTTAACCCGATCGCCGAAAGTCGCGACATTAACCGGGCGTTAACCATGCGCCCGGCAAGATTTTCCCAGTCTGCAACCGCTCCGGCGGCTCTAAACAGGGAGGGAACGGCCATGGCGGACATGATGCAGGCGCTGAAGACGCGCATGCACTGGCACCAGTCGCGCCAGAAGCTGCTGGCGCAGAACGTCGCCAATGCCGACTCGCCCGGCTTCCGCCCGCTCGATCTCAAGGCCCCGGCCATCGGCGCGGGCGCGCCTCAGGGCGTGACCCTCGCCCTCACGTCGCCCGGACACATGAATTCTGGCGGCCGCACCGGCGGCTTCGACACGGCGAAGGCGCAACGCTTCGAGGTCACCCCCAACGGCAACGGCGTCAATCTGGAGGACGAGATGCTCAAGGTCGCGCAGAACCAGGGCGATTTCCAGCTCGCGGCCTCGCTCTACAGCAAGGGCCTCGGCCTGATGAAGATCGCGATCGGCAAGGGCCGCTAGCGGATTTGGCGCCGTCGCGGGCTGGTCGCCCGCGGTTGCTCGCTCGACGAAGGATGGCCGGTTCATGGATCTGATGAAAAGCATCGCGGTGGCGGCGTCGGGCCTGCGGAGCCAGTCCGGCCGCATGCGCGTGATCGCGGAAAACATCGCCAACGCCGATTCCGGGCCGGAGCGGGCCGGGGCCGAACCCTATCGCCGCAAGGTCCCGACCTTCCAGCACCGTCTCGACCGGACGCTCGACGCCGAGGTCGTCCAGCTCGGCCGCGTCGAGCGCGACCAGCGCGCCTTCAGGACGAAATTCGACCCTGCCCACCCGGCCGCCGACGCAGCCGGCAACGTGAACATGCCCAATGTCGATACGCTGATCGAGCAGGTCGACATGCGGGAGGCGCAGCGCAGCTACGAGGCCAACCTCAACGTGATTTCCTCCACGCGCCGGATGCTCCAGCGCACCATCGAGATCCTGCGCGCCTGAGCGCCTGAGAACGGAGACGCTGTCCCATGGCCACCATCGGCTTCGCCGCCGGCGCCTATGCCTCGACGCAGGGGCTCGGCGCCGGAAACCTGCTGCGCAAGCCGATGTCCGGCGCCGCCGGCGCCGGCGCCGGCATGCCCGATTTTTCCGCCCTGGTGGGAAAGGCGCTCGAAGCGACGGGCGAGGCCGGCCGCAAGGCCGATGTCCAGACCGCCAATGTCGTCGCCGGCCGGGCCGACGTCGTCGATGTCGTCACCGCGGTGGCGGAGAGCGAGGCCGCCATCGAGACGCTGGTGGCCGTGCGCGACCGCATGATCGCCGCCTATGAGGAAATCATGCGGATGCCGGTCTGATCCGGCGCCGCGACACAGGACCGAGCCATGACATCCGGAGCCATTCTCGACGTCGCCCGCGACGGCATCATCGTCTTCCTCAAGGCGGGCGGTCCGCTGATGATGGTCGCGCTCATCGTCGGCCTCGCCGTCTCCCTGATCCAGGCGCTCACCCAGATCCAGGAGCAGACGCTGGTCTACGTGCCGAAAATTCTCGCCACCTTCGCGGCGATGATGCTGTTTCTGCCGTTCATGGGAGACGCCCTGGCAGGCTATATGAGCAGGGTCGCCGTCCGAATCGCCACGGGCGAGTGAGCCTTCGCGCCTCGCACCATGGCACATGGTCGCGAGGGCCGGAGAGAGGGCCGGCGAAGGGGTCAGCGCGGCGCATGCAGATCGCGATCCTGCCCGAGATCAGCACGGTCTTCATGCTCGTCTTCGCGCGGGTCGGCACGCTGGTGATGCTGATGCCTGGCATCGGCGAGCGTTTCATCTTCGCCCGCGCCCGGCTGGCGCTGGCCTTCTTCATGGCGCTGATGCTGGTGCCGATGGCCCGCTCCGTGCTCCGGCCGCCGGCCGATGTCGGCGGCCTGATCGGCCTGCTGACCGGCGAAGTGCTGATCGGGCTGGTCATCGGCGTCAGCGTGCGCCTGATCATGGCCTGTCTCCAGACCGCCGGCGCCATCGTCGCGCAGACCATGGGCCTGGGCTTCGCGGTGACCGTGGACCCGACCGGCGGCCTGCAGAACCCGTCGATCGGCAACTTCCTGACCATGCTCGGGATCACGCTGATCCTCACCACGGACCTGCACCACATCGCCATCGCCGCGATCCACGAGAGCTATCGCCTGCTGCCGCCAGGCGGCCTGCCGGAGATCGGCGACGTGATGGCGATGGCGGCCATGGCCGCCTCGCGCGGCTTCGCGCTGGCGGTGCAGATCTCGGCGCCGTTCATCGTGTTCGGGCTGCTGTTCAACATCGGGCTCGGCCTGCTGGCGCGGATGATGCCGCAGCTCCAGGTCTTCTTCCTCGCCATCCCGGCCTCGATCCTCGGCGGCATGCTGGTGCTGCTCTCCGTGATGGGCGTGATGATGGGCGTCTTCCTCAACGATCTCGGCGATTTCCTGCGCCAGTTGACTGGGAACTGACCTGAGCCATGTCCGAGCAGCCGGAAAAGGACGACAGGACAGAGGAACCGACCCAGCGAAAGCTCGAGCAGGCGATCGAGAAGGGCGACGTCGCGCGATCCCAGGAGATCGGCACCTTCTTCGTGCTGTGCGGGCTGACGCTGGCGCTGCTCGTCGCGGCGGGCTGGTCGGCGCGGGACGCCCTGTTCTCGCTGCGCGGGTTCCTGATGAACGCCCACCAGGTCCCGCCCAGCGGCGACGCCTATTTCAACGTCGCCAGCAAGGGCGTGATGACCGGCTTCATGGCGCTCGCCCTGCCCTTCGGCTTCATCCTGTGCGCGGCGCTGGCCGGCGCGCTGATCCAGCACCGGCCGGTCTGGACCCTCCAGCCGATGACGCCGAAATTCGACCGCATTTCGCCGCTGGCGGGCGCCAAGCGGATCTTCGGCAAGGAAGCCTGGGTCAACTTCGTCAAGGGCCTGGCCAAGATCGCCCTGATCGGCGTCGTCGTGACCATGACGCTGTGGAACGAGCACGACCGCCTCGAGAGCTTCGCCTTGATGAGCCCCGGCGCTTTGATGCCGGCCGCGCTCTCCCTGACGATCAAACTGATGGCCAGCGTGCTCGCGCTGTTCGCCGTGATCGCGATCGGCGATTTCGTCTGGCAGCGCTTCTCCTGGCATCAGCGCCAGCGCATGACGCGGCAGGAGCTCAAGGACGAATTCAAGAACTCGGAAGGCAATCCCGAGGTCAAGGCGCGCCTGCGCCAGATCCGGGCCCAGAGCGCGCGCAAGCGGATGATGGCGGCGGTGCCGAAGGCGACCGTGATCATCACCAACCCGACCCATTTCGCGGTGGCGCTGCAATACGAGCCCGGCATGGGCGCGCCGCTCTGCCTCGCCAAGGGCGTCGACGCCATCGCCCTGAAAATGCGCGAGGTCGCCGGCGAGCATCGGGTGCCGATCGTCGAGAATCCGCCGTTGGCGCGCGCCCTCTACGCCACCGTCGAGATCGACGAGGAAATTCCTGTCGAACACTATCAGGCCGTCGCGGAAGTGATCGGTTACGTCTTGCGCCTGAAGCGTCGCCGCGCCTAATTCGGTTCTGTTGCGCAAAACGAAAACGGACCGCCCCGACGCCATGAAGGATCTGCCGCGATGAGCGGGACCAGCGCGACCTCGGCGATCGACCGATCCGAGAAGCCCGGCCATGTCGGCATCATCCTGCTCGTCGCTGGCCTGCTTGTCGGGGCGGCCATCGCGCTCGGCTTCATCGCCAGCGAATGGGCGCAGCCGCTGATCCTCGGCCTGCTCGGCCTGCTTTCGGTGATCGGCGTCTTCGGACTGTTCGCCTTCGCCATCGGGCTGGTGCAGTTCTCCGGCCGGGCCGCCCGCAACGACCTGACCAAGACCATCGTCGACGGGGCCGATGACGGCGTTCTCGTGACCGAGGCCGACAACCGCATCGTCTACGCCAACGAAACCTATCTCGCGCTCGCCGGCGCACGCGGCGCCAGCGACATCCGCCCCGTCGAGCGGCTGTTCACCGGCCGCGCCGACGTCTCGGAGGCGATCTATCGGCTCGCCACCGCCGCCCGGGAGGGCCGCAGGCTCTCCGAGGAGATCCGGCTCGAGCCGGCGCTGGACGGGCGCGGCGCGGTCGGCTGGTATCGCGTGCGCGTCTCCGGAATTCGTCGCGACGGCAAGCCCGCCACGCTGTGGACCGTGACCGACGTGACGCCGGAGCGCGAGCGTCAGGAGAACGCCTTCCAGGAACTCCAGCACGCGATCGACTATCTCGACCATGCGCCGGCCGGCTTCCTCTCGATCGACGCGGACGGCGAGGCGCCATACCTGAACGCGACGCTCTCGGGCTGGCTCGATTTCGACCTCGCCCGCTTCTGCTCGGTCGGCCTGCATCTCGACGACATCGCCACCGCCAACGCCGCCGCCCTGATCCGCGCCATTCGCGGCCAGCCCGGGGATGTCTGCATCGAGGTGCTCGACGTCGATCTCAAGCGCCGCAACGGCGCGCC
>JAKFWE010000488.1 GCA_021732895.1 Allobosea sp.
AGCGCGCGCTCGAACGCGCTCGAACGCGCGCTGCGCTCGCGCAACCGGATCCTCGAGGACAGCCCGTTCGAGACCGCCTGGCTCGATGCGATCGAGCGCGAGATCGCCGAGCTCGGCGTCGCGGTCGCCGCCGCCCGCGCCGAGACCGTGGCGCGGCTCGGGCGCATCATCGCGGAAGGGGCCGACGGCCGGTCGCCCTTTCCCCGGGCCGCGCTGGCGCTGTCAGGCGAGATCGACGCGCTGGTCGCGCAGTGCGCGGCGCTCGACGCCGAAGACCGCTATCGGGCGCTGCTGCGCCAGGGCCGCCCCCGCGACAAGGCGGCGGGGCGCACGCTCGCGGGGCCTCAGGCCTCCGACCTCGAGGTGCGCCATGCCCAGAAGGACC
This sequence comes from Allobosea sp., assembly GCA_021732895.1. GTDB lineage: Bacteria > Pseudomonadota > Alphaproteobacteria > Rhizobiales > Beijerinckiaceae > Allobosea. The sequence continues at coordinate 386 of JAKFWE010000488.1, forward strand.
TTCCGGCGGAGCTCGGCTCGACCGGCGAACAAAAGGCGCTGCTGATAGGGCTCGTGCTCGCTCATGCCCGGCTGGTGACCGCGATGAGCGGGATCGCGCCCCTCGTCCTCCTCGACGAGATCGCCGCCCATCTCGACCCGCGGCGGCGTGCGGCGCTCTACGCGGGTCTGACGGAGCTGGGTTGCCAAGTCTGGATGACCGGGGCCGATCCGGCGCTGTTTTCCGATCTGCCGGCGGGCGCGCAGGTTGTGCATGTCAGTCCGGGCAGCGCCACCATCGTGGATTGAGCCGGCGACATGGGACGTGGCCTCCGGCGGCTGCTAGGCTGCATGCCGGTCAACCGAATGGAGAATGCCGGGATGGAGGTCACGGGCCTGCTGGTTTTCGCCGGCGTCTATTTTCTGGCTGTGGCGTCGCCAGGCCCCGCCGTCGCGGCCCTTGTCGCGCGGTCGCTGGCGACGGGCTTTCGCCGCAGCCTGCCCTTCGCAGCCGGCATCGTGCTCGGCGACCTGATCTGGTTCTCCTGCACGGCTTTGGGTCTGGCGGTGCTGATGCAGAGCTTCCACGGGCTCTTCACGGTGATCAAATATGCCGGCTGCGCCTATCTGCTCTGGCTCGCCTACAAGCTCTGGACGGCGCCGGCGGACGCGCCGCGTGAGACGCGGCAGGCGCGCGGCGAGGGCCTCCGCCTGTGTCTCGGCGGCGTCGCGCTGACGCTCGGCAACCCGAAGGTGATCGTCTTTTTCCTGTCGATCCTGCCGCTGGTGATCGATCTCGACGCGATGACGCCGCTGCTCTTCGCCGAGATCGCGCTGCTGATCACAGTCATCATCGGCTCGACCATGCTGGCCTATGCCTTCATGGCCGACCGGGCCAGGCGGCTGGTCGCGAGCCCGCGCGCCATGCGCCGGATCAACCGGATCACCGGCGGCGTCATGGCGGGGGCGGCGGGGGCGATCGCGGCGCGGGGATAATCTCGTGGCGATGGCCGGCGCCGGCTCGCCATTCGGAGCGCTTTGCGGCAAACCGTTCCGATGCCGCAGCCCCACGAATCACACGCCCGCGCGATCCTCAAATCCGTCTTCGGCTATGATGATTTCCGCCCGGGGCAATGGGAGGTGATCGAGGCCGCGCTGTCAGGCCGGGACGTCTTCGCCGTGATGCCGACGGGCTCCGGCAAGTCGATGTGCTACCAGCTTCCGGCGCTGGTCACTGGGGGGCTGACGCTGGTGGTCTCGCCGCTGATCGCGCTGATGCGCGACCAGGTCGGCCAGTTGACGCGGGCCGGCGTCGCAGCCGCCTCGCTGAACTCGATGAACAGCGAGAGCGAGGCGGGCGAGGCCTGGGAGAAGCTGAATTCAGGCGAGTTGCGGCTGCTCTTCGTCTCGCCCGAGCGGCTGGCCGGCGAGGGACTGGTCGGCCGCCTGCGCCGGCTCGGCGTCACCCGGCTCGCCATCGACGAGGCGCATTGCGTCTCGCAATGGGGTCACGACTTCCGGCCCGAATACCGCCTTCTCGCCAGGACCCGCGAGGCGCTCGGCGGCGTGCCGGTGACGGCGCTGACCGCGACGGCCGACCGGCAGACCCGCGAGGACATCGCCCGGCAGCTCTTCCCGCAGCCGCCTCATCTGGTGGTGCATTCCTTCGACCGGCCGAACCTCAGGCTCGCCTTCGCGCCAAAAGACCAGCCCAAGCGCCAGATCGCCGATTTCCTGACCCGGCATCGCGGCGGCTCGGGCATCGTCTACTGCTCCTCGCGCGGGCGCACCGAGCGGCTGGCCGAGGGCCTGCGCGAGAAGGGTTGGAACGCCCTGCCCTACCATGCCGGCATGGAGCAGGGCGCGCGCAACCGCAACCAGGACGTCTTCCTTCAGGAAGACGGCGTCGTGATCTGCGCCACGATCGCCTTCGGCATGGGCATCAACAAGCCCGATGTCCGCTTCGTCGTCCATGCCGACATGCCGGGCTCGATCGAAAGCTACTATCAGGAGATCGGCCGCGCGGGGCGCGACGGGCTTTCCGCCGACACACTGACGCTCTACGGCATCGAGGACATGGCGCTGCGCCGCCGCCAGATCGACGAGAAGGCGATCGACGACGAGCGCAGGCGCATCGAGCACAGGCGCCTCGACGCCATGATCGGGCTCTGCGAATCGGCGCTGTGCCGCCGCAGCGCGCTCCTGGCCTATTTCGGCGAGGAGACGGCGGCCTGCCGGCACGGCCAGGCCGCGGCGAACAAACCGCCGTTCCGCTGCGATCTCTGCGGAGCGGGCGCGGCAGACCTGATCGACGTCACGCTCGACGCGCGCAAGCTGCTCTCGGCCGTGATCCGCAGCGGCCAGCGCTTCGGCGCTGCGCATCTCGCCGACATCCTGACCGGCGCCCTCACCGACACGATCCGCCGCCAGAACCATGACGGCCTGAAAACCTTCGGCGTCGGCCAGGACAAGCCCAGAAGCGCCTGGACCGCCCTGGCGCGAAAACTCTTCGCGGCGGGCGCTCTGGCCGAGGCCAGCGCCGAGCATGGCGGCTTCCGCCTGACCGGAAAAGGCGAGGACATCCTGTTCGGGCGCGAGGCCATCGCGCTGCGCGCCGACCCGCACGCCGACCGCCGGAGCCGCCGCGCCGCCCGCGAAGGCGCCCGCGCCGACGGGCTCGACGGCGAGACGGCCGCCATGTTCGAGCATCTGCGCCAGTTGCGTCTGTCGATCGCCCGCGAGGAGGGCGTCGCGGCCTATATCATCTTCACCGATCGCACCCTGATCGCGATGGCGCGCGAGCGGCCGACGGGGCTCGACGAGATGCGCGCGATCGAGGGCGTAGGCGAGCGCAAGCTTTCGCAATATGGCGAGGCGTTCGTCGAGGCGATCGCGGGGTTCGAGGGGTAGCGGGCCCGCATGTCATTCCGGGTTCTCGCTGCGCGAGCCCCGGAATGACAAAGGGGGTCGTCTCACGGCTTCATGTAATCGTGGATTTTCCGGCCGAAGGGGAGCGTCAGATCGGCGATGAAGTGGTGGGCGCCGAGCACCTTGCGCACCGGCAGGTCGGCCACGGGTGCGTTGACATGCGGGACGAGATGGAGCCGGCCGGGGCCGATCCAGGAGCCCTTCACGGTGATGTCGGTCAGGTTCAGCGCGACGAGCTGGCAGATCTCCGGCTCGCCGTCGACGCCGGGGATGATCTTGAGGTTGACCTGCGTCCTGCCGAGGATCGCCGTCGTCTTGACGCCGTTGCCGGCCAGGCTCTCGTGCTTGTAGCCCATCGTGCCCATGGCGACCTGCTGGCCGGCGTATTCGAGCGTGCCGGTCAGCGTGTCCTTGACCGTCTCCAGCCTGGGATGGGCGTATTTCTTGGGGAAGCCCCAGATCTCGCGCCCGGCCGAGATCGGCGGCTCGATGTCGAGATACATCTGCGAGACGAAGTTGACCTCCTCCTCGCCGAACCGGCAGGGGATGACGATGCCGGTCTCGGTGTAGCTGCCGAAGCCCGAGGAATCGGGCATCTTGATCCATTCGTAATGCACCACCGGCTGCGCCAGCGGCGCCAGCGGCTCCGGCAGCTGGTGACGGATCAGCTCCGGATCGGTCTCGTAGCTGATGATCATGTATTCGCGGTCGACGAAGCGATACGGCCCGGCCGGGTAGCTCGGCCCGGCCAGCGGCATCGAGGGCAGGTCGAGGATGTCCGCGCGGTTCATTGAAGTCCTCGTTCGATTCTTCGAGTTCGGCCGTCATCGCGAGCGTAGGCGAAGCCATCCGGAGCCGCCTGCTCTACGTCCCCTGGATTGCTTCGCTTAACGCTCGCAATGACGAGACTGGCTCTCACTGCGCGGTCCAGCCGCCGTCGATCGGCAGGATGACGCCGGTGATCGACCGGGCCGCGTCCGAGGCGAGGAACACCGCGAGCGCCGCGACCTCCTCGCTCGTCACGAACTGCTTGGTCGGCTGGGCGTGCAGCAGCACGTCGTCGATGACCTGCTCCCTGGTCAGCCCGCGCGCCGCCATGGTCTCGGGGATCTGCTTCTCGACCAGCGGCGTCCAGACATAGCCCGGGCAGATCGCGTTCACCGTGACGCCGAAGGTCGCGGCCTCCAGCGCCACCGTCTTGGTCAGGCCGGCGATGCCGTGCTTGGCCGCGACATAGGCCGACTTGAACGGCGAGGCGACCAGCGCATGGGCGCTGGCCGTGTTGATGATCCGGCCGAAC
>JAKFWE010000111.1 GCA_021732895.1 Allobosea sp.
TGAAATCAGGTCGCGGTCGAGCACCTCGATCAGGCGCTCGAACTCGTCGAGTTCCGCTTCGCTCAGATTGCCGATCTCGGCGTAGGCGAAGCGGCCCATGATCAGGTCGTTCTCGCGCATGCCGCGATGCCAGGAGCGGAACAGGATCTTTCGCCGGCGCGGGTCGAGATCGGCGCTGGAACGGGTCGAGCCGGACATGGAAAACCTCTGGACGCGGCAATGACGAGAGGGCCGGCCCCGTCGCGGAGCCTGCCGTCGGAGGCTATATAGCGTCGTGACCGCGCGAAGTCAGCGGCCGCTGCCCCGCGATCTTCGCACCCGCGACATGACAGAGTGACCGCTTGCGCCCGTCCCTGCTCGATCCGCTGTTCGCGCCCGTCACGACGCTGCCGGGCGTCGGCCCCAAGACGGCCAGGGCGCTCGACAAGTTGCTGGGCGACGAGACGAGGCCGGCGCGCGTCGTCGATCTGCTGTTCCATCTGCCGACAGGGGCGATCGACCGGCGGCCGAGCCCGACGATCGCCGACGCGCCGATCGGCGATGTCGCGACCTTTTCGGCGCGGGTCACCGAGCACCGCCCCGCCCCGCCGACGAAGGCCAAGGCCCCCTATCGCATTCTCGTCGAGGACGAGACCGGCGACGTGACGCTGGTGTTCTTCCACGCCGATGTCCGCCATCTCCTCCAGACCATGCCGATCGGCGCGTATCGCCTGATCTCGGGCAAGCTCGAACTCTGGGACGGCATGCGCCAGATGGTGCATCCCGACCGCATGCTCGATCCGAAGCTCGCGGCGACCATGCCGGCGATCGAGCCGGTCTACGGGCTGACCGAAGGCGTCGGGCCGCGCGTGATGACGCGGATCGTGGCGGCCGCGGCCGAAAAATGCCCGGTGCTGCCCGAATGGCAGGATCCGGCCTTCGTCGCCAAGGCGGGTTTTCCCTCCTTCGCGCAGGCGATGCAGGCGCTGCATCATCCGATGGATCTGAAGGCGATCGAAGGCGACACCAATGCGCGCCGGCGCGTCGCCTATGACGAGTTGCTGGCGAGCCAGATCGCGCTGGCGCTGGTGCGCCGCCAGCAGAAGAAGGCGGCCGGACGCGCCACGGCGGGCGATGGAGCCATCCGCGCCAAAATCGAGGCCGCCCTGCCCTTCAGCCTGACGGACGGCCAGCGCCAGGCGCTCGCCGACATCCATGACGACATGGAGAAGCCAGAGCGCATGCTGCGGCTGCTGCAGGGCGATGTCGGTTCCGGCAAGACGGTCGTCGCGCTGCTGGCGATGGCGGCCGCCGCCGAGGCCGGGCGGCAGTCGGTGCTGATGGCCCCGACCGAAATCCTGGCGCGCCAGCATGCCGAGCGCCTTGCCCCGCTGGCCGAGGCGGCGGGGCTGAAACTCGCCCTTCTCACAGGCCGCGAAAAAGGCCCCGCCCGCGCCCGCGTGCTGGAAGGTCTTGGCAGCGGCGAGATCGCCATCGCAGTCGGTACGCATGCGCTATTTCAGGAGGGTGTCGCCTTCCGTGATCTCGCGCTCGCCATCATCGACGAACAGCACCGCTTCGGCGTGCATCAACGCCTGCTGCTCGGCTCCAAGGGCGAGGCGGTCGATGTGCTGGTGATGACGGCGACGCCGATCCCGCGCACGCTCTCGCTGACCTGGTTCGGCGACATGGACATTTCCGTCCTCGCCGAGAAGCCGGCTGGCCGAAAGCCGATCGCGACCAAGGCCTTGCCTCTGGAGCGCTACGACGAGGTCGTCGCCGGGATCAGTCGCGCGATCGAGGCCGGAGCGCAGGTCTACTGGGTCTGCCCGCTGGTGCAGGAATCCGATCTGCTCGACGTCGCCGCCGCTCAGGAGCGTTTCGATTCGCTGCGCGATTTCTTTGGTCCTCAGGTCGGGCTGCTGCATGGCCAGATGTCCGGCCGCGACAAGGATGCGGCGATGGCCGACTTTGTCGCCGGGCGGACCCGCATCCTGGTCTCGACCACGGTGATCGAGGTCGGCGTCGATGTTCCCAACGCCAGCGTCATGGTGATCGAGCATGCAGAGCGCTTCGGGCTGGCGCAGTTGCACCAGTTGCGCGGCCGGATCGGGCGCGGCTCGGCCGCCTCGACCTGCCTGCTGCTCTACAAGGGGCCGCTCGGCCCGGTCGCGGAGGCGAGACTCTCGATCATGCGCGAGACCGAGGACGGATTTCGCATCGCGGAAGAAGATCTGCGCCTGCGCGGCGAGGGCGAGGTGCTCGGCACCAAGCAGTCGGGCTCGCCGGACTGGCGCATCGCCTGCCCCGAGACCGACAGCGACCTGCTGGCGGCGGCGCGCGACGACGCCCGCCTGTTGATCGAACGCGATCCGCATCTGGAGGGGCCGCGCGGCGAGGCGATCCGGACGCTGCTCTATCTGTTCGAGCGCGATGTCGCGATCAGGCTGCTGCGGGCGGGCTGACGGTTTCCGGCATGAGCTTCGGCGCCGCCTCGCCGGGCTGGATCAGACCGGCGGACATGATCAGCTTCGCGCCGTCCTCGACCGAGATGGTCAGCTCGATCACCTCCTTGCGCGGCAGGTAGAAGAAGAAACCGGTGGTCGGATTCGGCGTGCAGGGCAGGAACACGCCGATCTGTTCGTCGCCGGCCGGAAGTTTGCCGGCGAGCTCCGGCGCAGGCTCCTGAGCGATGAAGACGATCGACCACATGCCCGGCTGCGGGAACTGCACCATTCCGACCTTGCGAAACGAGGTTCCCGACTGGGAGAAAATCGTCTCGAAGACCTGCTTCACCGCCTTGTAGAGGCTGCGCACCACCGGCATCCGGTCGAGCAGCGCCTCGCCTGCGTCGAGCAGCGTGCGCCCGACCAGGTTGGCGGTCAGGAAGCCGAGCAGCGTGAGGCCGATCAGCCCGATCACCAGACCGAATCCGGGAATCGGGAAGGGCAGATAGGCGTCCGGCAGATACGCGTTCGGAATCAGGGGTTTCACGAGGCCGTCGATCAGGTTGATGAACCACCACGTCACCGAGGCGGTGATCGCCAGCGGCGCGGCGATGACGAGCCCGGTCAGGAAATAGCGCCGCAGCCGCGTTCCGAAGGTGGGACGCGGCAGGCCGGACTGAAGGACGATGCGGGGGTCGGACGGGCCGGGATTCATGCATTCGGTTACGGTCGAAGACAGACTTGGCGCTAGACGAGGCCGCGACGCGACCGGCTTTCGCCGTCCGGCCCGCGCGATGCGACAGACGTGCCAATGCCGGCGCGCCATTGCAAGGACCGCGACGGAGCGACGGGCGAGAAAGCCGGCCTCCTCGCGCTCGGGGCGCCGGTGGTCCAATATGCGGAGTTCAGTTCCAAGGCGGCGAACGAAACTGTCGAACCGGCTCGTCGCCATGGCGGATCGGCGGGCCGGCGGCCCCGATCGACGCGGTTGCTTCCTGACGGGCGCGCGGCGGCCACGTCGTGCTTGCCATTTCCCGGGTCGGATGCCCTTATTGGGTGGAATGCATGCAAAATGCTGCTTCGTCAGGGCGACCGGCCGCCAAGAGCCGGGTCGCCAGTGGTTCTGGGAGGATGTCTTTTTATGATCACGCCACGCTTGCTTGCCGCTTCCATCGTCGCCGCGGGTCTCCTCGCCGAGCTGGCCGCTCCGGCTTCGGCCCAGACCTGGCCGACGAAGTCGATCACCTTCATCGTGCCATTCCCGGCGGGCGGCGGCACCGACGCCTTCGCGCGGCCGATCGCGGCGCAGCTCGACCAGCAGCTCGGCCAGCGCATCATCATCGAGAACCGGGCCGGCGCGGGAGGAACGGTCGGGGCTTCGGCCGCTTCCAAGGCCGCGCCGGACGGCTACACTTTCTTCGTGGGCGCGGCCCATCACACCATCGCGCCGGCGCTGTATCCGAAGCTCGACTACAACATCCTCACCGATTTCGTTCCGGTCGCGGTGATCGCGCAGCCGCCGCAGGTCGTCGCGGTCCATCCCGGCAAGGTGCAGGCCAAGACGCTGGCCGAGCTGATCGCCTTCGCCAAGGCCAATCCCGACAAGCTGAACTACGCCTCGGCCGGAAACGGCACGACGCATCATCTCGCCGGCGAGTTGTTCAAGCTGGCGAGCAAGACCAGCCTGACCCATGTGCCCTATCGTGGGGCCGGCCCGGCCATGCAGGATCTCGTCGCCGGCCAAGTCGACGTGATGTTCGACGGCCTGGGCACCTCCGCGCCGCAAATCCAGAGCGGAACGCTGCGCGGGCTCGCGGTCGCCGCCCCGACGCGCTCTCCCGCCATCCCCGACGTGCCGACCGCCAAGGAAGCGGGTCTCGAAGGGTTCGAGGTCTCCACCTGGTATGCGCTGTGGGCGCCGAAAGGCACGCCTCCCGCGATCGTCGCGCGGATGCGCGAGGAGGTCGCGAAGGCGCTCCAGGCCAAGCCGATCGCCGACGCCTGGGCCAAGAACGGCTCGCCGATCCCGACCCTGTCCGGCGACGAGTTCGGCAAGTTCGCCACCTCGGAGGTCGCCCGCTGGGGCAAGGTCGTCGCCGACGCCAAGGTCAAGCTCGACTGACAGCCGGCGCCGGGTCCGTTTCGGCGCCCGGTT
>JAKFWE010000043.1 GCA_021732895.1 Allobosea sp.
TTGATAGGTTTCGCATGCCGGCGACGCTGGGTCAGCCGGGAAATTCATTTGTATACCTATGAATTTGAAGAGGCCGATTCGGCTTGTCAACGCCTATTAGACGGCATGCTCTGCCCAAGCGAAAGGCAGGCCGCGGCGCGGGGGCGCCACGGCGGCGGGCGGCGTCGGGCCGGCCGGTCAGCGCCCGGCGGCGAAGGGCGGCGCGGCGCGCATCGACCTGCGGCTGGCCAGAACCCAGGCGGCGACGGCGGCGAACAGCAGCGCGCCCGACAGATGCGTCCCCGTCGTCGGCACGAACAGACAGATGCCGGCGACCATAAACAGGGCGCGCCGCAGCCAGTCCAGCCTGATCAGGAAATAGCCCTCGATCGCGGCGTTGATCGCGACCACCCCGATCGCGATCAGCCCCGCCGTCAGCACGATGTCGGCGCCGTCGCCGATCAGCAGCAGTGCGGGATGATAGATGAAGACGAAGGGCAGGACGAAGGCGACCATCGCGATGCGGCAGGCGAGGAAGGCGATCTTAAGCGGGTTGCCCTGCGCGATGGAGGCCGCGGCGAAGGCCGCCACCGCGACCGGCGGCGTGATCGCCGACATCGAGGCGATGTAGACGATGAAGAGATGGGCCGGCAGCACGGCGATGCCGAGCGAAATCAGCGCCGGCGCCGCGAGCACGGCCGCGAGCGCATAGACCGCCGGCGTCGGCATGCCCATGCCGAGCACGATGATGACGAAGGCGGCGGTGACGATGGTGATGAGCGGGCTGCCCCCGGCCATGGCGAACAGGCCGGAGCTGATCTTACCGGTCAGGTCGGTCATCGACAGCGTGCCGACGACGAGCCCGGCTATGGCGCAGGCGACGCCGACGCCGATCATGCCGCGCATGCCGTCGCTCAGCCCGAGAAACAGCGCCTTGGCGAAGCGCATAGGCGTCCGCTCGCGCAACAGCGCCACCGGCAGCAGCGCGGCGCAGGCGATGGCGCCGGCGAAGGCCGGCCGGTTCAGGCTGAGCACGCCCCAGACCAGCAATCCGATCGGCACGAGATAGAGCCAGTCGCGCCGCAGCACCGACAGGATCGACGCGGTCGCGCCGGTCGACATCGGGCTCAGCCTGTCATGATGCGCCTTGAAATGAACGGCGAGGAAGACGGAAAGATAGTAGAGCCCGGCCGGAATGATCGCCGCCAGCGCGATCGTCGCGTAGGGAATGCCGGTGAAGTCGGTCATCAGGAAGGCGGCCGAGCCCATCACCGGCGGCAGCAGCGCCCCCCCGGTCGAGGCGGCGGCCTCGATCGCGCCGGCACGGTTGCGGCTTGTGCCGGTGCGGATCATCAACGGGATGCTGAAGGAGCCGGTCGTCACGACGTCCGCCGTCGGCGAGCCCGAGATCGAGCCGTAGAGCCCCGACGACACCACCGCGACCTTGCTGGCCCCGCCGACCTGCCGGCCGACGAGCGCGTTGGCGACGTCGTAGAAGAAGTCGGCGCCGCCGAAGCGGTCGAGCAGCGCGCCGAAGATCACGAAGACGAAGACCAGGAAGGCCGCGACCTCGAGCGCCGGGCCGAACAGGCCGTTGGTCGAAAAGACGAGATGATCGACCATCTCCTGTCCGCTGAAGCCGCGATGCGCGAAGGCGCCCGAAAGCCGGTCGCCGAACGCCGCGTAGGCCAGGAAGGCGAGCACCAGCACGACCAGCGTCAGCCCGATGCAGCGCCGCGTCGCCTCCAGCACCAGCAGGATCAGGACGACCGAGGCGGCGATGTCGAGCGCGGACAGATCGTCGATCATCGGTAGCCGCAACTCGTGCGCCGGCTGCATCGCGACGAAGTAGCCGCAGGCGGAAAAGGCGAGCAGCGCCAGCCCCCAGCCCCACCATGGCCGCCCCGCGACGGGGCGCAGCGGGTTGGCCGTGGTGGTCAGGAAGGCGAGGCCGAGCACCGCGCCGAGGAAGAGGAACAGCGCGATCTCGCGCTTGACATACCAGCCGAAGGAGATCGCCAGCAGCATCACGGCGGCGGCGACGCCGATCACGTGGACGACCAGGCGCTCGGGCGCCTCCAGCCGGCGGGTATGGCCCGGCGCGAGCCGGCTCAGCCAGGACAGCATCGCAAACCTCGCGCCGGAAGCCTCGGGACGGGCGCCGCCTACTTCAGCAGGCCCGCCTTGCGATAGGCGGCTTCCGCGCCGGGATGGAGCGCCAGCGGCGCGACCTTGGCCAGATCAGCGGGCTCGAGCTTCGCCAGCATCGCGTGGGCCTGCTTCAGATAGTCGAAATTCTTCAGCATGCCCTCGACGATCGCCGCCGCCTCCGCATCCTTCATTTCGGCGGCCGCGAAGAGCACGACGTTGCCGGTGATCGTCGGCACCGCCTGCGGCTGGAAAGCGTAGGTGGCGGCGGGAACCGTGATGGCGGCGGTGCCGAGCTGATCGTTGAGCTTCGCGGTCGCGGCGGGGCCGATGCCGAGCATCCTGACCTTCATCTCCCGCGTCGCGCCGTTGATCTGGCCGGACGGGAAGGCGAGCATGTTGATGATGACGTCGATCTGGCCGTTCTTCATCATTTCGAGGCCGGCGTTGTAGTCGACGTTGTGGATGCGCCCGCCCCAACTCTCGATGTCTTTGGCCGTGATGCCGTAGGCCTTGAAGACCTCCTCGCCTGTCACCGCCATCAGCGTGCCGCGCTGGTTGAACGCGACCCGCACCGGCTTCTTCGCCGCCAGAATGGCCTCGAAGCTGTCGATCCCGGCATCCTCGCGCACGAGGATCTGCACCGCCGCCCGCGGATCGATCAGCGCGATCGCGCGCAGGTTGGTCACGGGCGCCCTGAACGGATCCTCCCCGGCCTGCGCCCGCTTGGCGAGCTGCGCATGCGCGATGCCGAGCTCGACCTTGCCCTGCGACACGAGCTGGATGTTGGCGGCCTCGCGGCCGGGTTCGTAGCTGAACGAGGCGCCGGGCGTTTCCCGCCTGATCGTCTCGCCGATCGCCGCGCCCACGGCGCTCCAGGCCCCGCCGACGGAGCCGCCCGACAGCGTGATCTTCCGGGCCTGCGCCGAGACCTCGCCCGCGCCCAGCGCCAGCGCCAGACCAAGGGCGGAAACGAATGCCAGCGTCTTCATGAGTGCTCTCCCGTTGCGTGAATTCACGAGACCATGGACGAGACGGAGTTGCCCGCCATCGCGGAAATCTTGCATGCAACCCGTATCGAGGCCCGCTCCCTGGCGGCCTGCCGCCGCTCTCCGGAATGCCGACGCTGCGGCAATTCGTCGAAGTTTGTTGGTATGCAAATGGTTTGTCAACGCTGAAGCGCGCTTATTTGCGAAGCAGGATCGCCAGTGAAACGGCCAGTTTTCAGGCAGAAGCCGCCAGGATCGTAGGGCTGGGGCTGAAAGCCGCCGACCTGGCCGACGCTCCTCATCCCGGGGCGGAATCCGCGCTTGACAGGGGCGGAGTCGCGACGCATCGTTGGTATACAAATGATCTGACGCGTGAAGGCACTGCCCATGTATGACCGGTTCGCGACGCAGGCGCTGATCGAGCTCTGGCTCACCGAGGACATCGGAGCCTGCGACCTGACCGTCCAGCTCATGATCGATCCCGACGCGACCGGATCCTTCCGGATGAACGCGCGCGAGCCGATGACGCTCGCCGGGATCGAGGTCGCAGCCTCCGTGTTCCGGCGTTACGAGCCGGCGCTTTCGGTCGAGGTCGCGGCCAGCGACGGCGACAAGGTCGGGAAGGGCGCCACGCTGCTGGTCGTCAGGGGCCCCGCGCAGGGCATTCTCACCGCCGAGCGCACCGCGCTCAACATCGTGCAGCGCCTGTCCGGCATCGCCACCGAGACCGCGCGCTATGTCGCGGCGATCGCCCACACGCGGGCGCGGCTGATCGACACACGCAAGACCACGCCCGGCCTGCGCATGCTGGAGAAGCACGCGGTGATGTGCGGCGGCGGGCTCAACCACCGGCTCGGCCTCGACAACGGCGTCATGCTCAAGGACAACCACATCGCGGTCTGCGGCGGCATCGGACCGGCGGTCGCGCGCGCGCGCGCGAAACTCCCGATCCTGAGCAAGATCGAGGTCGAGTGCGACCGGCTGGCGCAGGTGCGCGAGGCGGTCGAGGCCGGCGCGGACGTGATCATGCTCGACAACATGCCGCTGCCCGAGATGCGCGACGCCGTCGCCCACGTCGCCGGCCGCGCCCGGGTCGAGGCCTCGGGCGGCATCCGCTTCGACACGATCGGGCCGATCGCCGAGACGGGCGTCGACTACATCTCGACCAGCAAGATCACGCAGTCCGCCCCGGCCGTCGATATCGGTCTCGACGAAGCCTGAGCCCGCGATGGCGCCGGGCATCCTCTTCGCCGTCGTCGGGCCGAGCGGCGCGGGCAAGGACACGCTGCTCGACGGCGCCAGGGCGGCGCTGGCGGGCGACCCGCGGTTCGCCTTCGCCCGGCGTCTGGTGACGCGCCCGGCGGACGCCGGCGGCGAGGACCACGAGGCGATCGACGAGGCGGGCTTCGACGCGCTGGAAGCCGGCGCCGGCCTGCTCGCATCGTGGC
>JAKFWE010000407.1 GCA_021732895.1 Allobosea sp.
GACCGAGATGGCGAAGTTGTTGATCAGCGCCCGCAGCGCCGAGCCCTCCTTGTTCATGTCGAGGAAGATCTCGCCGAGCCGGCCGTCATCGTATTCGCCGGTGCGCAGGAACAGCGTGTGGCCGCCGATCTTGGCCTTCTGGGTGTAGCCCTTGCGCCGCGTCGGCAGCTTCTCCTGCTCGCGATTGCGCTCGACGCGCTCGACGATGCGTTCGACGATGCGCTCGGCCATCTGGCTGGCGCGCGCCGCCATCGGCTGCTGGTGCAGCGCCTCGATCGCCTCGTCCGAATCCTCGTCCTCGTCGGCGATCAGCGCCGAGTTCAGCGGCTGGGAGAGCTTCGAGCCGTCGCGGTAGAGCGCGTTGGCCTTCAGCGCCAGCTTCCAGGAGAGCAGATAGGCGCTCTTGCAGTCCTCCACCGTGGCGTCGTTGGGCATGTTGATGGTCTTCGAGATCGCGCCCGAGACGAAGGGCTGGGCGGCGGCCATCATCCGGATATGGCTCTCGACCGAGAGATAGCGCTTGCCGATGCGCCCGCACGGGTTGGCGCAGTCGAAGACGGGATAATGCTCGCGCCTGAGGTGCGGCGCGCCCTCCAGCGTCATCGCTCCGCAGACATGCACGTTGGCGGCCTCGATCTCGGCTTTCGAGAAGCCGAGGAAGGGCAAGAGCTCGAAGGACATGTCGGCCAGCTTCTCGGCCGGGACCTTCAGCGTGTCGAGCAAGAAGTCTTCGCCCAGCGTCCATTTGTTGAAGACGAACTTGATGTCGAAGGCGGCCTTGAGGTCCTTCTCGATGGCGTCGATCTTGTCCTTCGGAAAGCCGCGCGCCCGCAAGCTGCCGTGGTTGACGCCCGGCGCCTGCGCCAGCGTGCCATGGCCGACGGCATAGGCCTCGATCTCGGCGATCTCGCTCTCGCGATAGCCGAGCGCGCGCAGCGCGTCCGGCACGGCGCGGTTGATGATCTTGAAATAGCCGCCGCCGGCGAGCTTCTTGAACTTCACCAGCGCGAAGTCGGGCTCGATGCCGGTGGTGTCGCAGTCCATCACCAGGCCGATCGTGCCGGTCGGCGCGATCACGGTCGCCTGGGCATTGCGGTAGCCGTGCTGCTCGCCGAGCGCGATGGCGCGGTTCCAGGCCTTGCGGGCATGCTGCGACAGCGCCAGTCCTGATGGCCCCATCTGCTCCAGCGTGGCGTGGTCGAGCGGCACGGGCGCGACCTGCAGGCCCTCATAGCCGGCAGGCTCGCCATGGGCGGCCCGGGTATGGTTGCGGATGACGCGCAGCATGTGGGCGGCGTTCTTCTTGTAGCCGGGGAAGGGGCCGAGTTCGCCCGCCATCTCCGCCGAGGTCGCGTAGCTGACGCCGGTCATGATCGCGGTCAGGGCGCCGGCCAGCGCGCGGCCCTCGTCGGAATCGTAAGGCAGGCCCATGGTCATCAGCAGGCCGCCGATATTGGCGTAGCCGAGGCCGAGCGTGCGGTATTCATAGGAGAGTTCGGCGATTTCCTTTGAGGGAAACTGCGCCATCGTCACCGAGATTTCGAGCACGATCGTCCAGAGCCGGCAGAGATGCTCATAGGCCTCGACGTCGAAGCCGTTGCCCGCCTTGTCGTGGAACTGCAGCAGGTTGGCCGAGGCCAGGTTGCAGGCCGTGTCGTCGAGGAACATGTATTCCGAGCAGGGGTTCGAGGCGCGGATGCGCCCCGAGGCCTTGCAGGTGTGCCAGTCGTTCATCGTCGTATTGAAATGCAGGCCGGGATCGGCCGAGGCCCAGGCGGCGTAGCCGATCTTCTCCCAGAGGTCGCGGGCCTTCAGCGTCCTGACCACCTTGCCGGTGGTGCGGCTGGTCAGGCTCCAGTCCTCGTCGTTCTCGACGGCGCGCAGGAAATCGTCGGTCAGCGAGACCGAGTTGTTCGAGTTCTGGCCGGAAACGGTCAGATAGGCCTCCGAATCCCAGTCGGTGTCGTAGGTGTCGAACTTGATCTCGACATAGCCCTGGCGGGCGAACTGGATGACGCGCTTGATGTAGTTGTCCGGCACGGCCGATCTGCGGGCGAGCCTGATCTCGCGCTTCAGGGCCGGGTTCTTCTCCGGGTCGAAGCAGGCGTCGCCATCGGCCTCGCAGTTGATGCAGGCCTTCATCACGGCCTTCATGTGCTTCTGGACGATCTTGGAGCCGGTGACGAGGGCGGCGACCTTCTGCTCCTCGCGCACCTTCCAGTCGATATAGGTCTCGATGTCGGGGTGATCGACGTCGACCACCACCATCTTAGCGGCGCGCCGCGTGGTGCCGCCGGACTTGATCGCGCCCGCCGCGCGGTCGCCGATCTTGAGGAACGACATCAGGCCCGACGAGCGGCCGCCGCCGGCGAGCTTCTCGCCCTCGCCGCGCAGGGCCGAGAAGTTCGAGCCGGTGCCGGAGCCGTATTTGAACAGCCGCGCCTCGCGGACCCAGAGGTCCATGATGCCGCCCTCGTTGACGAGGTCGTCCTGCACGCCCTGGATGAAGCAGGCATGGGGCTGCGGGTGCTCGTAGCTCGACTTCGACTTGACCAGCTTGCCGGTCCTGAAATCGACGTAGAAATGGCCCTGGCTCGGCCCGTCGACGCCATAGGCCCAATGCAGGCCGGTGTTGAACCATTGCGGCGAGTTCGGCGCGACCATCTGCATGGCGAGCATGTAGCGGAGTTCGTCATGGAAGGCCTGCGCGTCCTCCTCGGAGGAGAAATAGCCGCCCTTCCAGCCCCAGTAGGTCCAGCAGCCGACGAGCCGGTCGAAGACCTGCCGCGACGAGATCTCCGAAACGTGGCGCTCGGCCTCGGGCAGCGCCGCGAGGGTCGCCTCGTCGGGAACGGAGCGCCAGAGGAAGGAGGGAACGTCGTTCTCCTCGACGCGCTTCAGCGCCGCCGGCACGCCGGCCTTGCGGAAATATTTCTGCGCCAGCACGTCGCTCGCAACCTGGGACCAGGCCTCGGGCACCTCGATGCCGTCCAGCCGGAACACGATCGAGCCGTCTGGATTGCGGATCTCGCTCAGCGTCGAACGGAACGGAATCGCGGCGTAGGGCGACTGGCCGGCGGTGGTGTAGCGGCGCTCGATGCGCATGATCGTCTGCCCTCAATCCTGTGCCGCGGGCATGATCATGCCTCGCGCGGCCGGTTGCTCACCGGCTCCTGGTGTCAGCCCAACTCGGTTTGGTGCCCCGTGGACGTCCAGGCGTTGTCACCCGCCGGGCTTCGTCCGGTTGCGGCCGTCGGGGCCGCGGATCGCCGTTCGCGAACGCCAGGACTGGCGCGCCGCGCGACGAACGCATCGACCCCTCCGGAAACTCTTCGCAGGTGTCGATTGGCGTCTTCGCCGGCCGTCACGCGACCGTCAAAAACTAGTCCCGAATGGGCCGTCTCGTCAAGGATTGGTGCGCTCCCGCATCTGTGGACACGACATCTGGTAGGCAGGTGTGGGTTGCGGGGATAAGTTCGAAGACGCCCGCTAAGCCATGGGAATCGCGACGGGATTCTCCAGACGATGCAATTCCGCCACGGTCCGGCTCGTCGCTGCGACGACAATCCGCCGGAGATCGTGGTTGACCCTCGGTCATCGACGGCGCCGGGCCAGCCGGCTCGCAAGCGCTTTCTGCGGTCGGCCGTTCAAGCCGTTGAATCCGTTCAGGCATGGCGCATCGGGCCGTTCGCCGGGCCGATGTCGAATCGAGGCCGAATCATGGCGGCTCCTGTTGCTGACGTTCCCGGCGCCGGACTGGACACCGACGCGGCCTGATCGCATAAGTCGCGACAACGATCGCGCTGCGAACGGGCGGATTCATGAAGACCCTCCTGCTGCAAATCTTCACCTGGTGGAACGGCCAGACCGTCGGCACGCGCTTCCATACCTGGCGCAAGGGCGAGCGCGTGGGAGAGGACGAGTTCGGCAACGTCTATTACCGCACCCGGGGCGGGGCCAAGGACAAGGCGCTCGGCTTCCAGCGGCGCTGGGTGGTCTATGCCGGCGAGGCGGAAGCCTCGACCGTGCCGCCGGGCTGGAACGGATGGCTGCATCACACGGTCGATATCGCGCCGTCCGAAGAGCGCTACCAGCCACGCGAGTGGCAGGCGCCGCACCAGCAGAACTGGACCGGAACGGCGTTGGCCTACAGGCCGCAGGGCTCGACGCTGGCTTCGGGCGAGCGCCCGCCGGCGACCGGGGATTACGACGCCTGGACGCCGGGGCGGTAGGGCTGCTTCCGCAGGCGCCTCGCCGGCATGCGGATCGCGATCCAGACCTTCGGCACACGCGGCGACGTGCAGCCCTATCTGGCGCTGGCGCTCGGCCTGATCGCGCGCGGACATCAGGTCCAGCTCGCGGCGCCCGAACAATTCGCGGCGATGGCTCAGGAGCGCGGCGTGCCGTTCGCGCCGCTGCCCGGCGCTCTGCTCGCCCTCATCGATACGCCGCAGGGCAGGGCCGCCGTCGCCGGCGGCAAGGGATTCAGCGCCGGCTTCCGGATGTTGCGCCATGTCCGCCCGCTGATGCGGGGCCTGCTC
>JAKFWE010000408.1 GCA_021732895.1 Allobosea sp.
GCGTCCAGCTCGTGCTGCCGGGCGAGGTCGCTCCGGCGCATCGCCATTCGCAGTCGGCCCTGCGCTTCGTCATGGAGGGCAAGGGCGCCCACACCGCCGTCGATGGCGAGCGGACGATGATGGAGCCGGGCGATTTCGTCATCACCCCGGCGATGGCCTGGCACGACCACGGCAACCAGTCTTCCGAACCGATGTTCTGGATGGATGGGCTCGACATCCCGGTGGTGCAGTTCCTCGACGCCTCCTTCGCCGAGGGGCTGAAGCAGGACGAGCAGAGCGTGACGCGGCCGGAAGGCGATTCCTTCGCGCGCTACGGCCACAACCTCCTGCCGGTCGATCTGAAGCGCGCCAGCAAGTCCTCGCCGATCTTCAACTATCCCTATGCCGCGACCCGCGAGGCTCTGGAGCGGATGAAGGCGCGGGACGAATGGGACCCCTGCCATGGCCTCAAGCTGCGCTACACCAACCCGGTGACCGGCGATTACGCCATGCCGACCATGGGCACCTTCATCCAGTTGCTGCCCAAGGGTTTCAAGACCTCGCGCTACCGCGCTACCGACGCGACCGTGTTCACGCCGGTCGAAGGCAGCGGCCGCTCACGGATCGGCGACACCGTGCTGGAATGGGGGCCGAAAGACGTCTTCGTCGTGCCGAGCTGGCAATGGGTGACGCACGAGGCCGATGGCGAGGCCGTGCTGTTCTCCTATTCCGACCGGCCGATCCAGGAGAAGCTCGATCTCTGGCGCGAGGATCGCGGCAACGCCTGAGGCTGGCGTCCGCAGGGCCGGCGCGATCCGCGCCGTTCGCGCGCGTTCACGCCAGCGTCACCCGATCGTCGTGGCAGTGTAACGGCGGGGCGCGACGGGGAGAGGATCGTGCCCTCGTCCCGGAGCGTCCCATGCGCCTTCCACTCGCCGCCGCCCTGCTGCTCTCCACGACCATCCTCGCGGGCGCTCAAGAACCGCAGAAGGAGTTCCCGGCCAGGCTTCTCGGCCACGCGCTGCTGCCGGCCGACACCATGGTTGCAGCTCCCGCAGACGCGCCCGCCGACCTCAAGGTCTCGGGCAAGTTCACCACGCCGGGCAAGCGCGTGGAGGCAGTCGGCACGGTGATGGGCCTGTCGGGCGGGCGTCCGACGGGGATTTCGACGCCGTTCCAGGGCCAGCCGGTCCAGGGCTTTTCCGGCATCCGCTCGCTCGGCAATGGCGAGTTCCTGACGCTGACCGACAACGGCTTCGGCTCGAAGGTCAATTCGCCCGACGCGATGCTGTTCTTCCACCGCATCAAGGCGGATTTCGCGGGCGGCAGGATCGAGCGGCTTTCGACCACCTTCCTGCACGATCCCGACAGGAAGGTCCCCTTCCGCATCGCCAATGAGGGCACGGAGAAGCGCTACCTGACCGGCGCCGATTTCGACCCCGAGGCGATCCAGCCGGTCGGCGGCAAGTTCTGGATCGGCGACGAGTTCGGCCCCTATCTCATCCGCGTCGATGCGACCGGCAAGGTCGAGGCGGTGTTCGAGACGATGGTCGAGGGCAAGCCCGCCCGCTCGCCCGATCACTACGCGGTGACGACGCCGGCCGCGCCGAACCTGCCGGTCGCCTTCAACGTGCGCCGCTCCAAGGGCTATGAGGGCATGGCGCAGTCGCCCGACGGGCGCTTCCTCTACGCGCTGCTGGAAGGCCCGGTCTGGGACGAGGCGACCAAGGCCAACGAGCAGCGCGATGGCAAGGACGTGCTGCGCATCCTCGAATTCGACGTGCAGGGCGAGAAATGGAGCGGCCGCTCCTGGTTCTTCCCGCTGGAGCAGGCGGGACTGGCGATCGGCGACTTCAACATGATCGACGCGACGACCGCGCTGGTCATCGAACGGGACAATGGCGAGGGCACGGCCGATCGCGCCTGTGCGCAGGGCCAGCGCGGACCGGACTGCTTCCACGACCTGGCCAGGTTCAAGCGCGTCGTGAAGATCGAGATGACCGAGGCGAATGTCGGCAAGGCCGTGCGCAAGATCGGCTTCATCGACCTGATGAAGATCGCCGATCCTGACAGGAAGGCGAGGCAGGGCGCGATCGACGGCGTGCTGCCCTTCCCGTTCTTCACCATCGAGAACGTCGATGTGGTCGATCGGGCGGCGGGCGTCATCGTCGTCGGCAACGACAACAACCTGCCCTTCTCCTCGTCGCGCGATCCGAAGAAGGCCGACGACAACGAGCTCGTTCTGCTCTCGGTGAAGGAACTGCTTGAGGCCAAGTGATCGAGAACACGTAAGGCGCGGGGCTCAGGCATGGAACGGCGCGGGCGCGCAGCTCAGTAGCCCCGCGCCGGATCGACCTGGTGCTCCAGCGGCAGGCCGGCTTGCAGACGCCGGATCTGGGCGGCGATCAGCCCGGCGACGGCGTCGGGCGCCGACATCGCCGCGTTATGGGGCGTCACCGTCACCGCCGGATGGCGCCAGAGCGGCGAGTCCGGCGGCAGCGGCTCGGTCTCGAAGACGTCGAGCGCCGCGCCCTTCAGGACGCCCGACTCCAGCGCCGCGAGGATGTCGGCCTCGACCTGCAGGCCGCCGCGCCCGGCATTGACGATGAACGGCCCGCCGAGCCGGCCGTCCTGCGCCAGTCCCGCGAGCAGGGCCGCGTCGATGACGCCACGCGTCTGCGGCGTCAGCGGCAGCAGGGAGACCAGAATATCGGTGCGCGCCAGGAAAGCCGGCATGTCCTCCGTCCCGGCGAAGGTCGGCAACCCGTCGAGCGCCTTGGGCGAGCGGCTCCAGCCGGCGACGTCGAAGCCCATCACGGCGAGCTTGCGGGCGGCGTCCAGCCCGAGCTCGCCGAGACCCAGCACGCCGACGCGCACCGAGCGCGCGGCCGGCTGATGCCGGTCGTCGTCCCAGACCACATCTCGCTGCTGGCGGGCGTAGCGCGCCTGCTGGCGCAGCAGCATCAGGCAGTGCATCACGACGTATTCGCTCATCCGCGTCGTGAGATCCGGATCGACGACGCGGGCGAGCGGCACGTCGGGCAGGCGCGCATCGGCGAAAAGGTGATCGACGCCCGCCCCGAGCGAGAAGATCGCGGCGAGATTGGGCAGGCCGGCGAGGGCGCCCTCGGGATGCTTCCAGCTCGCGACATAATGCACGGCGCGCCGGTCGAACGGCTCGTCTGGCGTCACCACCGGCATCTCGGGCAGCAGCGCCTGGAAACGGACGCGCCAATCCTCGACATGCCAGCCGGTCGGGATCAGGAGCAGGCTCATGACAGATCGTTCTCCGTGATGCGCCGCGCGATCAGCGCGCCATGCGGCGCCCCGCCGTCGCCGATCCGATAGCTGCGCAGCAATCGGGCGCGCGCCGCCTCGAAGCCGGCCTCGTCGCGGGCATGGACGATGGCGAGCGGCCGTTCGGGCCCCACCGCCTCTCCGATTCCGGCGAGTTGCGTCAGGCCGACGGCATGATCGATCGCGTCCTGCGGCCGCGTCCGTCCGCCGCCGAGCGCGACCACGGCGAGCCCGACGCCGCGCGTGTCGATGGACTGCACCGCGCCGGCCCTGTCGGGAAACACCGGCCGCGCCAGCGGCGCGGCGGCGAGATGGCTCGCCGGCTTCTCCAGCAGGTCGGCAGGGCCGCCCAGCGCCGCGACCATCCGCGCGAAGCGCTCGGCCGCAGCCCCGCTGGCGAAGGCGTCCTCGATGCGCGCCGTCGCCTCCGCGGCGTCCCGCGCCAGGCCGCCGAGCAGCAGCATCTCGGCGCCGAGCGCCACCGTGACGGCGTGGAAGCGGGGCTCGCGGCGCGCGCCGCTCAGGTGGTCGAGCGCGTAGGCGACCTCGAGCGCGTTGCCGGCGCTGGAGGCGAGCGGCTCCTCCATGTCGGTCAGCAGCGCCGTGGTCGGCAGGCCCGCGCCATGGGCGACGCCGACCAGCGCGCGGGCGAGGTCGCCGGCGCGCCCGGCGTCGGCCATGAAGGCTCCCGACCCGAACTTCACGTCCATGGCGAGCCCGTGCAGCCCGGCGGCGAGCTTCTTCGACAGGATCGAGGCGGTGATCAGCGGGATCGACTCGACCGTGCCGGTGACGTCGCGAATGGCGTAGAGCCGCTTGTCGGCCGGCGCGAGATCGGCTGTCTGGCCGATGATGGCGCAGCCCTGCTCGCGCACGACCTTGCGGAACAGCGCGACGCCGGGCTGCGTGGCGTAGCCCGGCACGGCGTCGAGCTTGTCGAGCGTGCCGCCGGTATGGCCGAGGCCGCGCCCGGAGATCATCGGCACGAAACCGCCGCAGGCCGCGACGGCGGCGGCCAGCGGCAGGCTGACCGCATCGCCGACGCCGCCGGTCGAGTGCTTGTCGAGCGCCGGCCCGGGCAGGTCGTCCCAGTTCAGCACCGCGCCGGAATCGCGCATCGCCAGCGTCAGCGCGACGCGCTCGTTTCGGTCCATGTCGCGGAAGAACACCGCCATGGCGAAGGCCGCCGCCTGCCCCTCGCCGACCGATCCGTCGCCGATCCCGGCGACGATCTGGCGGATGTCGGCGGCGTCGAGCGCCGCG
>JAKFWE010000410.1 GCA_021732895.1 Allobosea sp.
ATTTCCGTGATTTCGCCAATGCCGCCTCGGTGCTCTGGCGCTTGCAGCAGTTAGGCGTCGAGCCCGGGTCGGATCGGTGGGACAGGCTCGCGGACGTCGCCAGCCGCCACTCGCGAAACGCCACGCTCGTCTTCGCGCAGCTGCACGTCCTGATCGCCCTGATCGCGGCCGGACGTCTCGACGAAGCCTCCGACATGGCCGAATTCATCCATGAGAAAAGCCGCGCGACGACCCATCAGGCCAATGTCGCCCGCAATGTCGGCTCCGAGCTGGCGCACGCCTTGCTGCATTCGGCCCAATCCGGAGGGACGCAGGCTCCCGTCGGCTTCCTCGCGCGGCGCCTGCACCGGCTCGGCGGCAGTCATGCCCAGCGCGACATCTTTCTCAGGTCGCTGGCGTTGATGGCGCGCGACGCCGACGACGTCGCCGGTCTGCGGCAGGTCATGGCGGTGCGACGACGCAACAAGTTCGACGACCGCTTCGTGGCGACCCTCCTGACGCGGACACTCTCCGCACCGACAGACGTCGCCGCCCGGCCGATTTGACGGAGATCGACGATGACGATGACCGCAGAGACCAAGTCCGCCCTCACGGGGTCCCGCACGCTGATTCACCTGTGCCTCGGCGGGCTGGCGGGTCTAATCGTTTGGGAAGTGTGGGCGCGCGTCCTGACCAAGGCGGTGCTCGGCTACCCGCTGGAGCCGGCGGGTCTGATCGACGCCATCGCCCAGCATCGCCTCGGCCTCTCCGTGCCTTACCTGCTCAGGGAGGCGCTGCATTACGGGGTCGGGATCGTCGGCTATCCCGTCGCCTATTTCGTCATTTCGCGCTTTGTCCCGCGCTGGCCGGTCGTGCTCGACGCGATCGTCTTCGTGACATTCAGCGCAGGCGTCGTCGCCCTGATCGCGTCCGGCAAGTTCGCCCCGGTTCATTTCGTCTTCTGGACGGCGGCCGTCGGTCTCATCGCGACACGCTGGATCAACCGGGACGCGTTGATCGCCGACGCCATCACCTGGGGGAATTTCACCTGGTTCAACGCGCTGGGGCTGATGGCCCCGATCGGCGGGCTGTCGTTCTACCTGCTGGGTGAGGGCGGCGAGCTCTCCTACATGAGCTTCGTCGGCCATGTGATCTACGGCGCGATCGCAGTCTGGCTGTTCGAACGCCTCGCTTCAGCGGCGGCGCGCCGATGAGCATCCGTCCGCCATTCCCGCGCCCCGCGTTCGGCGTCGCCTCCGGAGGTCCATCGTCATGACACAAAGCGCGCTAATCAAGCCGGTGAATTTCGACAAGAAGGTCGGGCTCGTGCTGCAGGGCGGCGGCGCGCTCGGCAGTTATCAGGCCGGCGTCTACGAGGCGCTGGCCGAGGCGGGCTACCATCCCGACTGGGTCGCGGGCATCTCGATCGGCGCGATCAACGCGGCCGTCATCGCGGGCAACGCTCCCTCCGAGCGGATCGACCGGCTGCGCGGCTTCTGGGAACGGATCACCGCGCCCGCGACCAGCTTTCCCTTCCTGCCCTTCTCGGAGGCGGCGAGCCGGAGCTGGCATGCGGCCAGCGCGCTGCTGTTGGGACAGTCGGGCTTCTTCGCCCCCCGGCCGCTCACCGACTGGTTCAGTTCGCCCGTCAGCTATTACGACACGAAGGCGCTTCGGAACACGCTCGAGAGCTTCATCGATTTCGATCGGCTCAACTCCGGCGAGACCCGCTTCAGCGTCGGCGCGGCGAATGTCCGCAGCGGCGACTTCGCCTATTTCGACAGCCGCGAGATCAGGATCCGGCCCGAGCACATCATGGCGAGCGGCGCCTTGCCGCCCGGCTTTCCGCCGGTCGAGATCGACGGCGAGCATTATTGGGACGGCGGGCTGGTCTCCAACACCCCGCTGCAATACGTGCTCGACTACGTGCCCCGCCGCAGCCGGCTGACCTTCCAGGTCGACGTCTTCAATGCGGAAGGCCCGCTCCCTGTCGATCTGCAGAGCGCCATGGAGCGCGAGAAGGACATCCGCTACTCCAGCCGGACACGCACGGCGACGGACATGGCGCGCGTCATCCACGACGTGCGGCACAACATCAACAGCCTGATCGATCTGCTGCCGGAGGACCTGCGGCGGACGAAGGAAGCGCAGTTCCTCTACGATTTCGGCTGCGTCACCCGGATGGACATCGTCCGGCTCAGCTATCGCCCGAGCGAGCCGCAGGGCCAGTCCAAGGACTACGAGTTCAGCGCCGAGACCATGAAGGCGCGCTGGGCGCGGGGTCTGCAGGATGCGCGCGCGGCGCTGTCGGAAAGCCCATGGCTCGCGCCGATGCCCGACGAGCTGGGCGCGAGGGTGTTCGACGGCGGCTGGGCGACGAACGGGCCGGCGCAGACGAGCCTTTTGGCGCAGAGCCGTCCGGCCATGACCGACGCAGGCTGAGGCGGGCGGTGGCAACGGCGACGCAGCCGCTCGCCATCCCCAGGGAGACGCCGTGATGCGAGAGAAAAGGCCGGACGAAGTTTTCATCGACCGGAGCGGCCAGACCGGCCCGCGCCGCGCCCGCTGGCTCGGCCTCGTCGCGATGCTTTGCGTGACGGGAATGGCTCTGGTCGGCTCCGGCCTTGGCAGCCGGGCCGACGATCCCGCCAGCCGACAGGCGCGGCCCGACGACAAGGCGGGCGAGCAGGTCCTGCGCGGCCATCTCTCGCACATCGGCCATCCGGCGCTCCATCTGCCGCCGAGCCCGGCCTTTCCGCGCGGGCGGGTGATGCTGCTGGCGGGCGACCGCAAGCGCGCCGCCGAACTGCCGGCGCATGCCGGCCCGGTCGAACTGCGCGGCAGCGTGCAGGGTAGCGGCGCGCTCGAGATGTTCGTCGTCGATGCGCCGGCGAGGCCGCTCGACGACGCCAGGGGCCTTTCGCCCGCCGGACGCGAACCGCTTGGGCGCCGGCGCATCGCCGGCAAGATCTGTGTCGGCGCATGCGATGCCGGGGCGCTGCGTCCGGGCGCTGGCGTCGCTCACCGGACCTGCGCCGGTCTCTGCCCGACCGGCGACCTGCCGGCGATCCTGGTGGCGACGGACCCGGTCGACGGCGGCCATCACCTGCTGCTGGCCGGACCCGATGGCGGTCCGCCGCCGGCCGCGCTTCGCGACGCTGTCGCGATCCCCGTCGAGCTGGAGGGCCACGTCGAACGGGTCGGCAACGTGCTCTTGCTGCGCCTCGACGCCCAGCCGGTGAAGCGGCTGTGACGGCGCCGCCGGCGCGCATGACGGGCACGCGCCATCGCCGGCGGACCGCTCGCCCGCGCCGCTTTCCACCTCTGATGCAACAGCGAACGGACCGGTCATGATCGATACCTCTCCCATCGTGATCGTCACCGGCGCGGCCGGCAATGTCGGCCGCGCCCTGCTGACGACCCTGGCCGGCCGCGGCGACCGCATCATCGCGATCGACCGCCAGGCGATGGCGATGGAGGATGCGCTGAAGCCTTTCGGCGGCAGGGACCGCCATCTTGTCCTGTCGGAGCTCGACCTGTTCGATCCCGCGGCCTGCGAGGCGGCGGTTCAGGCGGGCCTCGCCCGCTATGGCCGCATCGACGGCGTCGCCCATACCGTCGGCGGCTTCGCCTCGGCCGGCGCGACCGAGGGCGGGCCCGACCTCTGGGAGCGGATGTTCCGGCTCAACGTGCTGACCACGCTCAACATGTTCCGCGCCGCGCTGACCCCCATGCGCGCCGCCGGGCGCGGCAGCCTCGTCGCCATCGGCGCGGGCGCGGCGATCAGGGCGCCCTCGGGCCTCTCGGCTTACGCCGCCGCCAAGAGCGCGGTCCACCGTCTCGTGGAGAGCTTCGCCGACGAAATGAAGGTGGTCGGCGTGCGCGTCAACGCCATCCTGCCGAGCATCATCGACACTCCGCAGAACCGCATCGCCATGCCCGACGCCGATCACCAGGCGTGGGTGCAGCCGCGCGAGATCGCCGACGCCATCGCCTTCCTGCTGGCGGAGAACGCCAGCGGCGTCACCGGCGCGTTCATCCCGGTCTCGGGCCGGGTTTGAGCGCGCCCGGCTCAGCCGGAGTGGTCCCGCTCGAGCCGCACATCCACCTCGCGCTCGACATAGTCCCATTCGCGGGTGGCGCGCAGCCGCGCCAGCAGTTCGTCGAAGGCCGGTTCGTGCTCGGGCGCGAACTCGAACCAGGTCAGGAAATCGAACGGCTCGCCGAGATCGCGGCTGTGATGCAGCCGCCGTGCGACCGCGGGGAGATAGTCGAGTCCGATGCGGGTGTGCTGCGAGGTCTCCTCAAAGATCGCGCGCCGCTCATCCTGCGCCAGGTCCCACCAACTCGCCGATTTGCGGATCGGGATCAGGGCTGCGCGGCTCGCTTTCGGCCTTTGCAGCGGCTCCTGTCGTCGTCGCAGGTTCGTGACCTCGCTGCGCGTCGCATAGCGGACGTTGCTGACGGTCCCCAGCAGCCGCCAGCGCGCGTCCGGCGCGGCGACGCCCGGCTCGACCGGCCGCATGGCGAGCCTTGGCGCCGGATCGAGGCTCTCGCC
>JAKFWE010000480.1 GCA_021732895.1 Allobosea sp.
GCGCGATGGGCGCGAGCCTTTCATATCCCGCCGTGCGCCGAAGAAGACGGGCTTCTCCAGCCCTTACGACCATCTCGCCCGCGTCAAGGAATGGAGCGCGGCCGGAGGCGGCGAGGATGACGAGGAGGGCGCGGCGTGAAGCGGGACTGGGACATCCCGCCTCGGACCCGCGAGACCCAGGCGCTCGCCGCGCAGCCGCGCCTGAGCGCCTGGGTCTCGGCCAATGCCGGCTCGGGCAAGACCCATGTCCTGGTCAACCGCGTGCTGCGCCTCCTGCTCGACGGCGTCGCGCCCGGCCGCATCCTGTCCATCACCTACACCCGCGCGGCCGCAGCCAACATGGCCAACCGCGTCTTCGCGGCGCTCTCGTCATGGGCGACGATGGACGAGGCCGGGCTGATCGCGGCGCTGACGGAGCTGACCGGGACGGCGCCGGACGAAGCCGGGCTGGCCGATGCGCGCCGCCTGTTCGCGCGGGCGCTGGAGACGCCGGGCGGCCTGCGGATCGAGACCATCCACGCCTTCTGCACCCGCGTTCTCCAGGCCGCGCCGTTCGAGGCCAACGTGCCGCCGCGCTTCGTCATCGTCGACGAAGCGGCGCAGGCCGAGCTGCTGCGCGATGCGCGCCGGGAGCTGCTGGCGGCCGCCGCCGCGCAGCCGGCCGGGGCGGAAGCCGGCGCGCTCGATCTTCTGGCCCGCAAGGCGACGCAGGACGCCTTCGACGAGATCATGGCGCAGGCGCTGCACCGGCGCGCGCTGTTCGCGGAGGCCGACGGGCGCGCCCGCGACGACGGCGAGATGCGCGAGACGATCGCGGCGGCGCTGGCCATCGCGCCGGAGCTGACCCAAGCGCAGGTCGGCGCGGCCTTCAGGGCCGACCTCTCCGGCCTTGCCGGGTTGGATGGGCTGATCGCGGCGCTCGCCGCCGGCAGCGCGAGCCGGAAGAGCTTCGGCGAGACCTTGCGCGGGCTCGGGGCCATGCGCGACGGCGGCGACCCGGTCGCGGCCTGCCTGCCCGGCTTCATCACCGAGGCCGGCGCGATCCACAGCCGCATTCGCGGCAAGGACGGCAGCCTGTTCCCGCCGGATCTGACGGCGACGCTCGAGGCGCTGGCCGAGCGTCTGCTGGCGGCGCGGGACGCGCAGCGGGCCATTGCGATCCGCGACCGCAGCCATGCTCTGGCGCTGCTGGCGACGCGGATCCTGGCCTCCTTGCGCCGCCTGAAAAGCGAACGCTCGCTGCTCGACTATGACGATCTGATCGCCCGCACCGGCTCCCTGCTCGCCCGCGTCGAGGCGGCCTGGGTGCTCTACAAGCTCGACGCCGGCATCGACCACATCCTGCTCGACGAGGCTCAAGACACCAGCGATGCGCAATGGGCGATCCTGGGCGCGCTGGCGGGCGAGTTCGCGCCGGGCGAGGGGTCGGAGGAGGCTGCGGCGAGGCCGCGCACGGTCTTCGTCGTCGGTGATGAGAAGCAGTCGATCTACGGCTTCCAGGGCGCGGCCCCCCATGCCTTCGGCGAGCAGCGGCGCAGGCTCGGGCGCAGCCTGTCGGTTCCCGGGCGTCGCTTCGAGAGCCTGACGCTGAACACCTCCTTCCGCTCGGCGCCGGACATCATGGCGGCGGTCGACGCCGTCTTCTCGCTGCCCGGGCACGCGCGCGGCCTCGTCTTCGACGGCGCGTCGCGTCCCGAGGCGCATGACACGGTCCGGCGGAAATCGGCGGGCTGCGTCGATCTCTGGCCGCTCCTCGCCGAGGAGCCCGGCGAACCGCGCGACGCCTGGACGGTCCCGGTCGATGCGCCCGAGCGCCGGAGCGGGGTGATCGCCCTGGCGCGGCGCATCGCCGCCGTGCTGAAGGGCTGGCGCGAGGCCGGTCGCGACGATCGCGGCCAGCCCTTCGCGCCCGGCGACGTGATGATCCTGCTGCCGAGGCGCGGGCCGCTCTTCGAAGCGATCGTCAAGGCGCTCAAGGATGCGGGCGTTCCCGTGACCGGGCGCGACCGGCTCCGGCTCTCCACCCATCCGGCGGTGGAGGACCTGCTCGTGCTCGGCCGTTCGCTGCTGCTGCCTGACGATGATCTGGCGCTTGCGACAGCCCTGAAGACGCCGTTCATCGGCCTCGACGACGACGATCTCATGGCGCTCGCGCCGGAGCGTCGGGGTTCGCTGCGCGAGGCGCTGCGTCAGGCCGGCGCGCGCGAGCCCCGCTATGCCGAAGTCGAGCGCCGGCTGGCCGCGCTAGGCGAGGAAGCCGGTCGTCACGGCCCGTTCCGCTTCTTCGCCGGCATTCTCGGTCCCGGCGGCGGCCGCAACCTGGCGCTGGCGCGGCTCGGGGCCGAGGCCGGCGACGCGCTCGACGCCTTCCTCGCCGCCGCGCTCGACCACGAGGCGAGGCATGGCCCGTCGCTGGCGGGCTTCCTGCGCGCCGTCGCCGCCAGCGTCTCCGACGTGAAGCGCGATCTGTCGCGCGGGGGCGGCGAGGTCCGGGTCATGACCGTGCATGGCGCCAAGGGGCTGGAGGCCAGGATGGTGATCCTGCCCGATCTCGCCCCCGCGCCGGGAGACGCCAAGCTGCCGAAAATCCTGGCGGTCGAGACGGCGGCCGGGCGGCAGGCGCCGATCTGGACGCCGGCGGGGCCCGATGACAGCGCCGCGACGCGCGCCGCCAAGGATCGCGTCGTCGATCAGCTCGTCGAGGAGCATCACCGCCTGCTCTACGTCGCGATGACCCGGGCCGAGGACCGGCTGATCGTCTGTGGCGCGCACAAGGATGGAAAGGCCCCCGCCGGAAGCTGGTATGCGATGATCGAGGCCGGGCTTTCCGCCGCCGGGCCGGGCCTGACCCCGGTCGCCGCGCCCGACGGGCAGGGCGAGATCCGCCGCTTCATGATCTCGCAGCCCGTTGCGGTCGAGATCGCCGCCGCGACGGCGGAGGCGAACGCCGAAGCGGAGCCCGCCTGGCTGCGCCGCCCGGCCCCGCCCGAGTTCTAATCGTCGCCGCCGCTGAGACCGTCGAGCGCCGCCGGCGCCGCCGACGGCGGGGAGCGGCCGGGCGACGGGCCGTTTCTGGCCGCCGCCGCCGCCGCGGGGCGGCTGGCGCATCTTCTGCTGCAGGTGCTGCCGGAGGTTGCGCCGGAGGCCCGCGCCGCGGCGGCCGCCGCGCTCGCGGCGGTGCGTGGCGCCGCCGTCCCGCAGCAGCGCCGCGAGCCGATCGTGGCTCAGGCGCTGGCGCTGCCGGCGCAGCCGGCGCTGGCGGCGCTGTTCGCGCCGGGATCGCTGGCCGAGGTCCCGCTCGCCGGCGACATCAGCCTCGGCGCCGGCCCGCCCCGCTCCGTTTCCGGCCAGATCGACCGTCTGGCGGTGACGGATGCCGAGGTCGTGATCGCCGACTACAAGACGGCCGCACGGCCGCCCGCCGCCGCCGCCGACATTCCCGAGGCGACGCTGGCGCAGCTCGCGGTCTATCGGGCGCTGGTTTCGCGGATCTATCCGGGCCGGCGCGTCCGGGCGCTGGTGATCTACACGGCGAATCTCGCCAGCCTCGAGCCGGCCGGCGCTGTGCTCGACGCCGCCCTTGCGCGGCTGATGGGTCAGGCCCGCGCGCCGGACGGGTCCCGCCCGTCTTGACCGGGGGGCATCGCGTTCATAGCTTCCGGAACGACGCGCGGCGCGGCCGCGACCTGAAGTTCCCGAAAGGCGACAATGCCATGGCGACGACCAAAGTGACCGATGCGAGCTTCGAGGCCGATGTCCTGAAGTCGAACGAGCCGGTGGTGGTGGATTTCTGGGCGGAGTGGTGCGGTCCCTGCCG
The DNA here is from genome assembly GCA_021732895.1 of Allobosea sp. Classification (GTDB taxonomy): domain Bacteria; phylum Pseudomonadota; class Alphaproteobacteria; order Rhizobiales; family Beijerinckiaceae; genus Allobosea. The sequence goes on from JAKFWE010000480.1 coordinate 3,818, forward strand.
GATGATCGGCCCGGCGCTGGAGGAAATCGCCGGCGAAATGGACGGCAAGGTCAAGATCGTGAAGATGAACGTCGATGAGAACCAGGCGATCCCCGCCCAGTTCGGCATCCGCTCGATCCCGACGCTGATGCTGTTCAAGGACGGCAAGCTCGCCTCGCAGAAAGTCGGCGCCGCGCCCAAGAGCGATCTCTCGCGCTGGATCGCCGGCGCGGTCTGACCGCCAGCCTTCGGATTTTCGACAGGTTCGACGCCGGCCAGGAGAAACCTCGGCCGGCGTGGCTTTTTCGGCGCGCCCGCGCGCGCATTCGAGGCGCGGCTTAACCGCCCCTTAAAAGCGCCATGTTTGACTCCTGACTGAAGCGATCACGCGAAAAGACGACATCGCGGGTCAATCGGGGTCGAACGGGGCGGCATGGGCGATCGGACGAGACGGGGCGGGGAACGGCGTGAGCCCTCCTTCGGGAACGGGCGTGGCGAAAGCCGCGGCGATCTCGACATGCGCCTCTCCGCCGAGGATCGGCCCGGCCGTGGTCACCGGCCGGCGGCCAGGGAGGCGCGCGACGAGCCGCGTCGCCAGCGCGCGGGCGGAGGCCGGAAGCGCGGCCGCAAGGGCCGCTCCTTCCTCGGCGGGCTGTTCTACTGGACGATGGTGCTCGGGCTCTGGTGCGCGATCGGGCTCGGCGGCCTCGTCGCCTATCACGCGGCGCAG
>JAKFWE010000183.1 GCA_021732895.1 Allobosea sp.
GCCGCCCCCGACCCTGCCCGATCCGGCCGCCCCGCCGTCCAGCCTGCCGCCGGTCCAGCCGCAGCAGCGCACCGGAATCGTCGATCCGAACGCGACGCTCGCCGGCAAGCCGGGCGACCAGAGCGACGTCGATTCGGTGCTGCTGGTGGCCAAGCCGGTGCTGCTCATCGCCGGGCGATCGACCTGGGACGACGGCTTCAGGAACCTCGCGGAGAGTTTCACGCTGCTGCGCGGCGAGGCGTCGAAGGCCGGGCTTTCCATCGCCGGCCGGCCGCTGGCGCTGTTCCTGGAGACCGACGATGACGGCTTCCGCTTCGAAGCGATGCTGCCGGTCGATCGCGCGCCCGAAAGCGCCGGGCGGCCGGCTTTCGCCAGCGGCGTGCGCGCCGGCATGTCGCCTTCCGGGCCCTCGATGCGCTTCGTGCATCAGGGGCCCTATGACGACATCGATTCGACCTACGAGACGATCACCGCCTATCTCGAGGCGAAGAACATCAAGGTGAAGGACGCGTTCCTCGAGGAGTATGTCGGCGATCTCAGGGATGCCGGCGATCCGAACCTGGAGATCAACGTCTACGTCCAGCCGCAATAGGCGCCGCCGGGGTCGCGATCGGCGCTATGCCGGCCGACCGGACCAACCTCTGAAGGGAACCGATCCATGCGCAGCATCGCTTTCGCCGCCCTCGCTTTCGCCCTGCCCGCCGCCGCGCTGGCCCATCACGGCTGGGGCTCCTACGACGCCCAGAACCCGGTCACCCTGACCGGGGCGGTCAAGACGCTGGAATTCGCCAATCCCCATGTCCATGTCGACATCACCTCCGGCGGCAAGGATTGGGAGCTGACCTTCGCCCCGCCCTCGCGCATGAACTCGCGCGGCGCGGTCGAGGCGCTGATCAAGGTCGGCGCCACGGTGACGGCCTATGGCTATCCCAGCCGCGTCAAGCAAGGCGAGATGCGGGCGGAATGGATCGAGGTCGCCGGCAAGCGCTACGAGCTGAGGTGAGGCGGTGGAGCATGGCGCGATCGGCATTTTTCAGCTGCTGGAACGCTCGAGCCTCGGCCAGCTGATTCGCGACGCGGTCTATCTCTATCCCGTCGCCAACGTCGCGCATGTACTGGCGGCGCTGGTCTTCTTCGCCAGCGTCGCGATCATGGATCTGCGGGTGCTGGGCGCGCTTCGCGACGACGCGGCCGAGAGCGTGATCGCCCGCTTCCGGCCGGTCGCGATCGCCGCCTTCGTCGCGCTTCTCGCCAGCGGCGTCATCCTGTTCACGCCCGAGGCGAGCGCGATCGTCAGGAACCCCTCCTTCCTGATCAAGCTGGGGCTGATCGCGATCGGCCTGCTCAACGTGGTCTGGCTCGGGCGCGCGATGAAGAGCGGCTATCCCGGCATGACGGCGCGGGCCGCCCGTGTTCCGGCCGCGCTCTCGCTTGCCCTATGGCTCGGCGTCGCGGCGGCGGGGCGGTATATCGCTTACATTTGACGCCGTCGCCGTCTTTGCGAGCGCGGCGAAGCAGTCCACAGGTTGGCGCGCGGCGCTGGATTGCTTCGCTGCGCTCGCAAAGACGGCATGCCAATCGCCACCTTTGCGTGAACCTGCGCTTCGGCTAAGAACCTCGCGATCAGGAGCCGAACGCCATGCAGCCCTTCACCACGCTGACCTCCACCCCCGCGCCGCTGAAGGTGATCAACGTCGATACCGACATGATCATCCCCAAGCAGTATCTGAAGACGATCAAGCGCACGGGTCTGGGCTCGGCGCTGTTCTCGGAGATGCGCTATCGCGAGGACGGCTCGGAGAACCCGGATTTCGTGCTGAACCAGCCGGCCTACCGCAAGTCGCAGATCCTGGTCGCGGGCGACAATTTCGGCTGCGGCTCGTCGCGCGAGCACGCGCCCTGGGCGCTGCTGGATTTCGGCATTCGCTGCGTGATTTCGACCTCGTTCGCCGACATCTTCTACAACAACAGCTTCAAGAACGGCATCCTGCCGATCAAGGTCTCGCCCGAAGACCTCGAGAAGCTCTTCGACGACGCCGGGCGCGGCTCCAACGCGACGCTCACCGTGGATCTGGAAAGCCAGACCATCACCGGCCCCGACGGCGGCACGATCACCTTCGAGATCGATCCGTTCCGCAAGCACTGCCTCCTCAACGGCCTCGACGACATTGGCCTGACCATGGAGAAGGCCCCGGCGATCGACGCCTACGAGGCGAAGCTGGCGCAAAGGGCATGGGCGTAGCCCGCCTCCGGCCGGACGATCGCGTCGGGCCGCCCGATCCTTGTGTTTGAGGGGCGCGACGGGAGCGCCGGCTCCGTTGGGCCTGAAACGCCGGTGCGGCGAAAAAGGGCCGCCGCCCCCTGCGAGGCGGCGGCCCTCCCCAACGATCGGTCAGGTCGTCCCGGACTTACGACGCCGGAAGCGCCGCGACATCACGCACAGGCGCGTTCAGTCCGGTGACCTTTCCGACCATCGCGGCCTTGCCCGTGGCGAGATCGACCTTGTGCAGGGCGCCGTCGGCCACGAGCCAGCCCGTATTGGCGCCGTTGGCGCCGGGCTCGATGTCGAATGCGATCGTCGTCGGCTTGACGCCGAGCTTGCCGACCGCGCCGAGCACGCCGTCATTCGGCGGAGCCTGCTTGATCAGCGCGCCGATCGTGGCGTCGATGTCGTAAAGCGCGGTTTCCTTCGTGCCCTTCACCGAGTTGGTGTAGGCGCCGGCGACGATGTTCGGCTTCTCGCCCTTGTGCATGTCGCCATCGGCGAACTTCAGCGCGCCGTCGACCACGACCTTGCCGTCGTCGACATTGACGCGATAGTTCGTGCCGTCGGCGCCGATCACGCGCAGCCGGTCCGCCGCGGGGTTGAAATCGACCGTCGCCAGCGTCGAGGCGGCCAGCACCTTGTCCATTTTCGACTTCATGGTCGCCTTGCCGCTGGTCATGTCGACCGTGTAGATCGTGCCGTCCACGGCGAGCGCGTAGAGCGCGCCATCGGCGGGGCGGACGTCGATGCCGGCGATCTTGCCGTTGATCCCGGTGACCTTCATCGACTTGCCGGCCTTCTGGGTCGCGGTGTCGATCATGGTGAGCGCGTCGTCGCCGGACAGGGCGGCGAGCGTGCCGGCCTGGGCGGCGAGCGGGGCTGCGAGCGCGGCGCCGAGAATGGTCGAGGCGACGAGCGCGAGACGACGGGACTGGTTCATCCGATAATCCTCCGGTTGAAATTCTGAGCGCGATCGGGTTCGATCCCGGCGCTTCGAACGCGAGGTTCGCCCTGACTAACGCCGCGAACCGCCCATGGATGCGGCTCAAAAAATAAAAATCGGCGATGCATCCGAAGCACAGGCCGGCGTGTAACAACGCTCTGGTCCGCGTTTCCGGCAACGGGCGCGGCGCCAGCGAGGGAGACCGGGATGGCGAGCGACGCCGCGCTGCCGCGAAAGGCCACCGATATCGAAAACGCCCTCCGTGCCTGCGCCTCCGGTGATAAATCGGCGCTCAAGCGCATCTATGACGCCGAGTCGGCGCGTATGCTCGGTGTGGCGCAGCGTTTGCTCAGGCGTCGCGCATTGGCCGAGGAGGCGGTGCAGGATGCGTTCGTCCTGATCTGGCGGCACGCGGCGCGCTTCGATCCCGAGCGCGGCGGCGGCCTGACCTGGATCTACGCCATCCTGCGCAACCGTTCGCTCTCGATCCTGCGCGACGAGAAGCGCACCGAGACCATCGAGCTGCCGATCGCCGAGGAAACGGCGAGTGAAGAGGACGATCCCGAGACGGTCATGTCGAAACTGTCCGACGCGACGGCGCTGCACGCCTGCCTCGAAACGCTTCCGCAAGAGAAGCGCGGCATCGTGCTGCTGGCCTTCGTGCAGGGGTTGACCCATGGCGAGATCGCCGGTCGGCTGAACATGCCGATCGGAACGGTCAAATCCTGGATTCGCCGCTCGCTGATCGCGCTGAAGGAGTGCCTTGGATGAGCCCTTCGGTCGCCATGCCGCTGACCCCTCCCGAGCGCGACGCGCTCGCGGGCGAATATGTTCTGGGCCTGATCGAGGGCGGCGATCTCGTCGCCTTCGCCCGCCAGCTCGAAAGCGACCCGGAGCTTGCCGCCTCTGTCGAACGCTGGCGCACGCATTTCGCCGCGATCGACGCCACCGCGACGCCGATCACGCCGCCGCCCGATCTCTGGCGCCGGATCGAGGCCGATCTCGGCCAGGCGGCGCGCACGGCGCCGGCGCCCGTCGCGGCCGGCGGCCGGCTCGCCGACTGGTGGAACAGCCTGTTCGTCTGGCGCGGCGCGGCGCTCGCCGGCGCGCTGGCGGCCATCGTGCTCGGCGTCGGGCTCGTCGGCGCGCTCGACCAGGCGCGGCGCCAGCCGGTCATGGTCGCGGTGCTGCTCACCGAGGCGAGCCTGGCGGCGGCCGTCGTCAACACCTTCGCCGATGGCCGGGTCGAGATGGTGCCCCTGCAGGACATCGCCGTGCCGCAGGGCAAGGCGCTGGAGATC
>JAKFWE010000404.1 GCA_021732895.1 Allobosea sp.
GAGACAGGTGTTGGGCGAGATCGGCGTCGCGCTGAAGGGCAGGGGGATCGGGTAGGTCTCACTTCGCTGTTGATCAAAGCGTCGTCGTCCCGGGCGACCGAAGGGAGACCCGGGACCCATTCCGGTACGATTCAGGAATGGATCCCGGGTCTGCGCTTCGCTTCGCCCGGGATGACGGTGCGAGTTGTCGCGAACAGTGTTTTCAGAATCCGATCGTTGCGCCGCTCCAGCCGAGCAGCCGCTCAGGCAGCGAAATCCGCATCAGATCCTCAGCCACGATCAGCGGGCCGGCATAGCCCGCAGCCCTGATCTCGCGGGCGAGGGCTGCCGTATCGGCGGCCGGCGGCACGAGATGGGTCAGCGCCAGCGCCCTGGCGCCCGAGCGCACCGCCAGCCCGGCCACCACTGGCGGCGTCATGTGGTAGCTCGCGACGGACGCCACCGTCTCGGCCGAGCGCACGCCGGCGACCACCGGCATCTGGGCGTCGATGAAGACCTCGCAGACGAGCAGGTCGCAGCCCTGCGCGGCAGCCTCCAGCGAGGGCGTCAGGCGGGTGTCGCCTGAGAAGACGATGCGGCTGCCGGCATGGGACAGGCTCAGCCCGAAAGCCGGTTCCACCGGCTTGTGATCGACGAGGAAGGCGTCGAGCGCGAGATCGCCGAGGCCGTCGATGCGGCCCTCGCGCAACTCCTCGAAGACGATGTCCAGGCCGGTCGCGTCGGGCCGCTTCTCGAAGGCGATGCGCAAGGCCCGCTCCCGGGCGAAGGCGTCCATCTGCGTCGCCATGTTGGCGAGCGCCGGCGCCGGCGCGAGCACGCGCCAGGGTCGGGCGCGGCCCTGATGCCAGGAGGAGATCACGAGCTGGTAGAAATCGACCAGATGGTCGGAATGCTCGTGGGTGACGACGAGCAGGTCGACATCGGCGCCGCGCCGCCCCGCCGCCAGCAGCCTCTGGCCGACGCCCGAACCGCAATCGATCAGAACGGTGCGGCCCGCCGCCTCGACGAGATGGGCCGGGCCGGCGCGGCGCAGGCTTATCGGCGGCGCGCCGGTGCCTAGGCAGGTGAAGGCGAGGGCGTCCGCAGTCATCGCCCGACGCTGGCAGAGCCCGGCGAGGCGCGCAAGCCGGTCGGCCGCAGGGTCAGTCCTGGTCTTCCTCCGCCGGCCGCTTCATCTGCTTGAGCTTGGAGAAGACCGAATCGACGTCGATGGCGGCCTCCTCCTCGCGCTTGGGCTTGCCCATGTCCGCGAAGGTCTGGCTGAGCGCCGGCGCGGCCACGGGGGCGGTCGTCTCCTCGGCCGGCAGCAGCGTCGAGCCGATTTCGGGCGCGGCGGCCGGGCGGTCCTTGGCGGCGCGGCCGACCTCGAAATCGAGGTCGATCTGCGAGGACAGACCGAGGCTGACCGGATCGATCGGCGTCAGCGTCTGGGCGTTCCAGTGGGTGCGGTCGCGAATCTGGGCGATGGTCGACTTGGTCGTGCCGACCAGGCGGATGATCTGCGCGTCCTTGAGTTCGGGATGGTTGCGCAGCAGCCAGAGGATGGCGTTGGGCCGGTCCTGGCGCTTGGAGACCGGCGTGTAGCGCGGGCCCTTGGTCTTCTTCATCTCCGGCACCTTGACCTTGCGCTCGGCGAGCCTGAGGTGATGGGCCGGATTGCCGGCGGCGCGCTCCAGCTCCTCGCGGGTGAGCTGGCCGGAGGTGATCGGGTCGAGGCCCTTGATCCCGGCGGCGACCTCGCCATCGGCGATGCCCTTCACCTCGAGCGGATGCAGCCGGCAGAACTCGGCGATCTGCTCGAAGGTCAGCGAGGTGTTCTCGACGAGCCAGACTGCGGTGGCCTTCGGCATCAGCGGGGGATTTGACACGGAATGCTCTCCTGACTTTCGAAGGCCGGTCTCTCACCGGGGCTGTGTCGCGGGCAATAGCTCTCTGGCGCAGACCAGCCTGCCCGGCTGGCCATCCAAATCATCGACGATGAGCGGGATGGCCGGCTTATAGGCGAGGGCGCGGCGGCTGTCCATGGAAACCACGTCGTTGCGAGCGCAGCGAAGCAATCCAGCCGTCTCGCTCTACGCACTCCAGGATTGCTTCGCTTACGCTCGCAAAGCCGGGTGGTTCAAGCCACGAGCACGATCTTGCCGATATGCGCATTGCTCTCCATCAGCGCGTGCGCCTCCGCCGCCTGCGCCAGCGGGAAGGTTTTGAACATCACCGGCTTGCAGCGCCCCGCCGCGATCAGCGGCCAGACCTTTTCCTCGAGCGCGGCCGCGATGGCGGCCTTCTCACTGATGCTGCGCGGGCGCAGGGTCGAGCCGGTATGGCTCAGGCGCTTCATCATCAGGCGGCGGAAATCGACCTCGGCCTTCGGGCCGTTGAGGAAGGCGATCTGGACGATGCGGCCGCTCTCGGCGGCGCACTCGTAATTGCGGGCGATGTAGTCGCCGCCGACCATGTCGAGCGTCAGATCGACGCCGCGCCGGCCGGTGACCTCCTTCACCACGGCGACGAAGTCCTCCTCCCGGTAGTTGATCGCGTGGTCGGCCCCGAGATCGCGGCAGGCCTGGCATTTCCCGGCCGAGCCGGCGGTGGCGATGACGGTCGCGCCGAAGGCCTTGGCGAGCTGGATCGCCGTCGTGCCGATGCCGGAGGTTCCGCCATGGACCATGAAGGTCTCGCCGGCCCTCAGGGCCCCGCGCATGAAGACGTTGCTCCAGACGGTGAAATAGGTCTCGGGCACGCCCGCCGCCTCGACCGCGGTGAGGCCCGGCGGGATCGGCAGGGCATTGCTTTCGTGCACGGTCGCGTACTGCGCGTAGCCGCCGCCGGCGACGAGGCCACAGACAGACGCGCCGACGGCGAAGCGCGCGACCCCGTCGCCGACGGCCACCACGGTTCCCGCGATCTCGAGGCCGGGAATGTCGGAGGCGCCGGGCGGGGGCGCATAGCCGCCCTGGCGCTGCAGCACGTCGGGGCGGTTGATCCCCGCGGCGGCGACCGCGACCAGCACCTCGCCCGCGCCCGGTTTCGGCACGGGCCGGGTCTGCGCATGAAGGACTTCCGGTCCGCCCGGCGCGTCGAAGCCGATGGCGGTCATGGTCTCGGGCAGGCTCTGCATGGCGTGGGTCGTCCTCGTGTGAATCCGGGTCTGCGGAGCCATAGTGGCTAGAGCGCGCGCGGGCGACTAGTCTGTGCGCGATCGTGAGCATCAGGGAGGCCGCCATGTCGCTTTTTCCGGACGATGACCGCCCGCGGCCCAAGCGCATCCATGAGATCGGCCAGGATCTTTCGGCCCTGTCGGTCGGCGAGATCGACGAGCGAATCGCGGCGCTTCACGCGGAGATCGCGCGCCTGGCGGAGGCGCGGACCAAGAAGGATGCCTCGCGCTCGGCGGCGGACGCGTTCTTCCGCAAGAAGGACTGAGTTCGTGCGCCTGTTCGAAGGCCTGTTAACCCGGCCTTAACGATTCCAAACTATGAATCGCATCATCCAGTTTGTCTGGATGTCGAGTGGCTCCTGCCCACTCTGTTTGACGCCTCCCTGTTGACCTTCGAGCCGCCTCCGGGCGGCTCTTTTTTCGGGTCCGGGCCGGCGTTAAGGTTAACCCCACCTTACCGCAGCCGGCCCGCCGCATCGGCGCTATCCTTGCTGCGTTCCGGCCTGACCCGTGTCCCCGCGTCCCTTGCGCACACGGAGTCGTGCCGATGGGGGACAGGGCGATGAGCGACATGGTGAGTCTGGAACAGCCGGCCGATGACGGCGCCCTCTCCTTCGCGCGCGGCTTCGTCAAATCCGACGCCTTCATGACGCTGTTTCGCGAAGGCATGGGGCTGGTCGAGCAGACGGCGACCTATCTCGACGGCGAAGGCCGGGCCCAGTCGGCGGCGCTGTCGCGCGAGGTTTCGCTGGCCTACGCGACCGAGAGCATGCGGCTGACGACGCGGCTGATGCAGATCGCCTCGTGGCTGCTGGTGCAGCGCGCCGTGGCCGAGGGCGAACTGACCAGCGAGCAGGCCCGGCTCGAGAAGAACAAGGTCCGCATCGCGGAAACCGTCCTGGCGCCGGACGACGCCGAATTCGCCCTGCTTCCGGAGGGCCTGCGCGTGCTGATCGCGCGTTCGCGACGGCTCCAGGAGCGGATCGGCCGTCTCGAAAGCCAGATGTCGGGCGCCATGCCGGTCGAAGCCGCGCAGAACCCGGTGCAGAGCCAGATCGCCAGCCTGCAATCGCGGCTCGGCCTGCCGTTCTAACGGCTCGGGCTGGCGCGACCGATCGTCGCCTGACGAAAAAGGCCCGGCTGCCGGAGCCGGGCCTTCGCATGTCGCGTTCCGCAGCCGCCGCGCGCGCGGCGGCCGGAAATCACTTCTTGCCGATGGCGCCGAGGCCGGCGAAACGCGAATTGAAACGCGAGACGCGGCCGCCGCGATCCAGCATCGTCTGCGAGCCGCCGGTCCAGGCCGGGTGCGTCGT
>JAKFWE010000489.1 GCA_021732895.1 Allobosea sp.
GCACTGTAGGGCGGCAAAAACAGCCGGGGCCTCCGCAGATGCGGATGGAAACCGGGCGATGGGGAGGAGACCAGACATGAACGCGACGAGCGCCGCGTCCGCGAAACCGGATCCGCGTCCCTGGCTGGCGCATTATCCGCCGGCAGTGCCGCCGCAGCTCGACGAGGCGCAGCTCGGCACGCTGGCGGATCTGATCGGCACGGCTTGCGCCACCTATCCGGAGCGGCCCGCCTTCGAGAGCTTCGGCAAGAGCGTGAGCTTCGCGGAGATCGGCCGCGCCGCCCAGGCCTTCGCCGCCTGGCTCCAGTCGCGGGGGTTCCGGAAGGGCGACCGCATCGCCCTGATGATGCCCAACATCCTGGCCTATCCGGCGACGATCTTCGGGGCGCTGCTCGGCGGCTTCACCGTGGTCAACGTCAATCCGCTCTATACCGCGCGCGAACTGACGCACCAGATCAACGATTCGGGCGCGCGCGCGCTGGTGGTGATCGAGAATTTCGCCCATGTCGTCGAGGAGGCGAAACCCAACCTGAAGCTGGATGCGATCGTCATCGCCACGGCCGGCGACCTGATGGGCTTCAAGGGGACGATCGTCAATCTCGTCGCACGCCACATCAAGAAGGTGGTCAAGCCCTTCAGCCTGCCGGGCGCTTTCGCGCTCAAGACGGTCCTGGCCGGATCGGCGACGATGACGCCCGTCACCGTCACGCTCGATGACGTCGCCTTCCTGCAATACACCGGCGGCACCACCGGCGTCGCCAAGGGCGCGACGCTGACCCATCGCAACGTCGCCTCGAATGTCGAGCAGTCCAATCTCTGGCTCGGCTGGGCGCTGGAGCCGCCGCTCGGCCAGCGCGACTACCAGCACGTCATGGTCACGGCGCTGCCGCTCTACCACATCTTCGCGTTGACCTGCTGCTGCATGTTCATGCTGCGCATCGGCGCAAAGGGCCTGCTGATCGCCAATCCGCGCGATATCGCAGGCTTCGTCAAGACGCTGAAATCCAGCCGGTTCACGCTGATGTCGGGCGTCAACACGCTCTACAACGCGCTCGCAAACCATCCCGAGATCAAGGATGTCGATTTCTCCGAGCTGCGTTTCTCGGTGGCCGGCGGCATGGCGACGCAGGCCGCGGTCGCCAGGCGCTGGAAGGACGTCACCGGCAAGCCGATCGTCGAGGGCTATGGCCTGTCCGAGACCTCGCCGGTGGCCTCGATCAACCGGCCCGACATCGCCGAATTCTCCGGCACGATCGGCTATCCGCTGCCCTCGACCGATTTCGCCATCCGCGACGCCGAAGGCTCCGACGTGGCGGCGGGCGAACCTGGAGAGATCTGCATTCGCGGCCCGCAGGTCATGGCCGGCTACTGGAACCGGCCGGACGAGACCGCCAAGGTGATGACGCCGGACGGATTCTTCCGCTCCGGGGACGTCGGCCTCATGCTGCCCGGCGGCGAGTTCAGGATCGTCGACCGGATGAAGGACATGGTGCTGGTCTCCGGCTTCAACGTCTATCCCAACGAGGTCGAGGACGTCCTGGCGGCCCATCCCGGCGTGCTGGAGGCCGCCGTGATCGGCCTGCCCGACGAGCATTCCGGCGAGGCGGTCACCGCTTTCGTGGTCAAGAAGGACGAGAGCCTGACGGCGGACGCCCTGCGCGCGCACTGCAAGGAAAGCCTGACGGGCTACAAGGTGCCCAAGCAGATCGTCTTCCGCGACAGCCTGCCCAAGACCAATGTCGGCAAGGTGCTCCGCCGGGCGCTGCGCGAGGAGGTGGCTGGGCAGGGTTGACGGCGCGCGGCCGGCCGCGAAGGCGGCGGCTTCAGGCGTATACCGAGCTCGTCAGGCTGGTTTGAGTCGTTGCCGCCGAAGCGATCAGGCCCCTGTCGTCCATGCCGCCCGCCGTTACCGGCACGATCTCACCGGCCGCGACAGGGCTCGTGAACCGCACGAGCGTGAAATCCTCCGCGCGGCCGGTATCGCCGCGCTCGGTCAGCACGCTGAGCGGGCGGCCGAGCCTGTCGCGCAGATGGCGCGCCTGCGCCGCCGCAGCCGCCGCGCGCAGCCTCGCCGCCCGCTCCGCCACGATGTCTCCAGCGACCTGCGGCATGCGGGCGGCCGGCGTGCCGGGCCGCGACGAATACGGAAAGACGTGGACATAGGCGAGGCCGCACTCCGCGATCAGGTCGAGCGAGCGGGCGAACATCGCCTCGTCCTCGGTCGGAAAGCCGGCGATCAGATCGGCCCCGAAGGCGATGTCGGGGCGCAGCCCGCGCATCGAGGCGCAGAAGCGGATCGCGTCGTCGCGGCGGTGGCGGCGCTTCATCCGCTTCAGGATCAGGTCGTCGCCGGACTGGAGCGAAAGATGCAGATGCGGCATCAGGCGCGGCTCGCTGGCGATCAGGTCGCGCAGCCCGTCGTCGATCTCGACGGCGTCGAGCGAGGACAGGCGCAGCCGGCGCAGGTCCGGCAGCGCGCGCAGGATCGCTCGCGCCAGCGCGCCCAGCGGCGGCGCCTCCGGCAGGTCGCGGCCATAGCTGGTCAGATCGACCCCTGTCAGGACGATCTCGCTGGCGCCGGCTGCGAGGAGGCTGCGGCACTGCGCGAGCGCGTCGGCGACCGGCAGCGAGCGCGAATTGCCGCGCCCGAAAGGGATGACGCAGAAGGTGCAGCGATGGTCGCAGCCGTTCTGCACCTGCACGAAGCCGCGCGTACGATTGTCCGCACGCGGCTGCAGCACAGCGTCGAGACTGCGCTCGGCCATGATGTCGCCGACGGCGATCTTGTCTCCTGGGCAGGGCGCGTCGCCGCCGGGCAGGCTGTTGGAACGGGCGAGCGCCGCCCAGTTCTCCGGGCGCAGCTTCTCGGCGTTGCCGAGCACGCGCGCGGTCTCGGGCATCGCCGCAAAGGCCGCGGGGTCGATCTGCGCGGCGCATCCGGTGACGACGACCGGGCGGCCCGGCTGCGCACGGGCGAGCCGCCGCACCGCCTGCCGCGCCTGCCGAACGGCCTCCGAGGTCACGGCGCAGCTGTTGACGATCGCAATATCGGTCAGTCCCGCGGCCTGCGCCTGCCGCCGGATCGTCTCGCTCTCGACAATGTTCAGCCGGCAGCCGAAGGTGACGAGCTCGGCCGCCATCAGGCCGCCGCCTCGAACCAGCCGGCTTCGAGCACGCCCTCCCATTCCAGCGCGACCGGGCCGGTCATCAGCACATGGCCGTCGCTTTCGCGCCATTCGATCACGAGATCGCCGCCCGGCAGGCTGACGGTCGCCTTGCGGTCCGATAATTCGCGCCGGACCGCGGCGACCAGCGCCGCGCAGGCGCCCGAGCCGCAGGCGCGCGTCACGCCGGCCCCCCGCTCCCAGACGCGCAGCACGATGCGGTCCGGCGCGGCGACGGCGGCAAGGCCGATATTGGCGCGATCGGGGAAGATCGGGTGGTTTTCCAGCAGCGGGCCGATCTGTTCGAGGTTGAAGGCGTAGGGATCGTCGACGAAGAAGACGGCATGGGGGTTGCCCATGTTGACGGCGCAGGGCGTATGCAGGATCGGCGCGTCGATCGGCCCGATCTGCAGCTCGAAATGGGCCGTGTCGTGAAAGGGTTCGGCGAGCGGGATCTCGTCCCAGGCCAGCCTGGGCGCGCCCATGTCGATGGTGAAGACGAGGTCGCCGTCGCGCCGCGCCGGCAGCAGGCCGGCCCGGGTCTGGAGCGTCAGCGCGCTCTTCGTGGCGTCACCCATGGCCGGGTCGACCATCATCGCCCAGGCGACGCAGCGCGTGCCGTTGCCGCAGGCGCCGGCCTCGCTGCCGTCGGCGTTGTAGATGCGGATGAAGGCGTCGGTTCCCGGCGTCGCCGGGTCGTGCAGGACCATCAACTGGTCGAAGCGGGAACGCGGCGCGGCCGCGATGGCGCGCGCGTCGGTCTCGGACACGCGCAGCTTCGTGCCGCGCAGGTCCAGCACCGTGATGTCGTTGCCGGCCCCGTTCATCTTGAGGAACCGGCGCTGCGCCAGGGCGTTCATGGGGTCACAAATCCTGCATTGCGCCGCTATATGACGATCGCGACGTGAAAAAGCCACCCTCGCGAGCGTTCCTGCGACGAGCCGGACAGCCTATGCTGCGCTGCACGAGCGCGAATCGTTCTTCGAGTGTCGGGACCATGACGATGCAGCCCTTCCTGACCGGCGTTCTGGCGCTGAGCGCGATGCTCGCCGCGGTCTCCCTCGCGCCGGCGCAGACCCGCGTCGCGCCGCCGGCGCCGGTCGAGTCCGCGCCGCTCGCGCCGCCCCCGGGCGCGGTCCTCCCGGCGCAGGCTCCGGCGTCGCCGAATCCGCCCGCGGCCATTCCCGAAACGCCCGCCGGCCCGACGCCGGTCCAGCCGGCGCCGGCGCTGCCCGGCCCGGTGACGCCGCAGCCGGTGCAGCCGGAGACGACGACGCAGCGTCCGCTGGAGCCGAAGC
>JAKFWE010000173.1 GCA_021732895.1 Allobosea sp.
CCTGACGCCGCGCGACCGCGACGTGGCGATCCGCGTTTCCGGCGGCATGAATAGCACGCCCTACGAGAAATCCGCGGCCGTCGCCGGGCTGTTAGAGACGGCGCGCGGCGTCGCCGCCGGGATCGGCTTCGAGTTGCGGGATTGCGGCATGACCGGGGGCGGCTCCGACGGCAACTTCACCGCCGCGCTCGGCGTGCCGACGCTCGACGGGCTCGGGATCGACGGCGACGGCGCGCACACCTTGCAGGAATACGGGCTGATTTCGTCGATCGCGCCGCGCCGGGCCCTGATCAAGGGATTGCTGGAGACGCTGTAGGCCCCCCTCGCCGCGCTTTCCCGCTTCCGCCGCCGCCCGAAATCCGCTCCAATCGAAGCCGGGTCGCGCGACGGCCGCCGGCGGGGAGAGACATCATGAAACGCTGGATCGCGGGCGCGTTCTGCGCCGCAGGATTGGCCGCAGGAGTGACGGTGACGGGCATGGCGATGACTGGCATGGCGGCGGCGCAGGACCTCATCGTCGAGAAGAAGGTCTTCGAACTGCCGAGCTTCACGACGCAGGGCGGGCGCACGCTGAAGGGGGTCAAGGTCGGCTGGGAGAGCTACGGCACGCTCAACGCCGACCGGTCGAACGCCATCCTGATCTGCCATTTCTTCTCCGCCAACTCGCACGCCGCCGGCAGATATGCGCCCGGCGACGCCGCGCCGGGCTATTGGGACGCCATCATCGGCCCCGGCAAGGCGATCGACACGAACCGCTATTACGTCCTCTCCTCCGACACGCTGGTCAATCTCAACACCGGCGATCCGAAGGTGACGACGACCGGCCCGGCCTCGCTCGATCCCGACACCGGCAAGCCTTACGGGCTCGATTTTCCGGTCGTCAGCGTCGGCGACATGGTCAATGTCCAGAAGGCGCTGGTCGAGAGCCTCGGAATCCGCAGGCTCGCCATGGTCGCCGGCCCCTCGATGGGCGCGCTGCAGACCTATGAATGGGCGGCGAGCCATCCCGAGATGGTCGCCAGGGCGATGCCGGTGATCGGCGCGGCCGAGGCCGACGCGCAGCTCATCGCCTGGCTCGATGTCTGGGCCGCTCCGATCCTGCTCGACTCCCATTGGAACAAGGGCGACTATTACGGCCGGACGCGGCCGGACGCCGGCCTCGCCAAGGCGCTGGCGGTGGTGACGCTCCAGGCCAACCATGGCGACTGGACGAACGGGACGTTCGGCCGCCGCGCGGCGAAGGAGGGCGAGGATCCAGCCGCCTCGCTGGCGGGTCGCTTTCAGGTGCAGAGCATCCTCGACGGGGCCGGCGAGGCGCGCGCCAAGGTCTCCGACGCCAATCATTTCCTCTATCTGGTCAAGGCCAACCAGATTTTCGTCGCGGGCGGCAAGTCGCTCGCCGACGCCGCCTCGCGGATCAAGGCGCCGGTGCTGCTGATCTCGCAGCCGAAGGATCTGGTCTTCACCGCCGACGCGATCGCCCGCACGGCCGAGGCGCTGACCAAGGGCGGGGTCGATCTGACGCAGGCCCATATCCACGGCGCGCGCGGCCATCTCGACGGCGTCATCTCGATCAAGCAGGCGGAGGGGGCGATCAGGGCGTTTCTGGAGAGGTGAGATCCGGCGGCGAAGCTGCGCAGGCGCGGAGGCGCGCGGGAGCGCGCGGTCGATCCGCCGCTTGCGCGCACCGCCCGCTTCCATGCTAGGCAAGGGCGACGTCTCCGAGGCTTCGTGACATGGGAACTCCCGATTGAGTGGCAGCGACGCCGATGAGCAGCCGGAGTTCGTGCTGTTCTACCAGCCTCAGGTGACCGCGGATGGCGGCCGGTTCGTCGGCGTGGAGGCGCTGCTGCGCGCCCGGGGCCGCGATGGATCGATCATGGGCCCGCAACAGATTCTGGCGCGGGCCGACACGCCGGCAGCGGCTGACGCGCTGGATTGGCGGATCATGCGCCAGGCCTGCCGCGACGCGCTGCGCTGGCCGGACCTGTCGGTGTCCATCAACGTCGCCGCGCGCCAGTTCCAGCGCCCCGATTTCACCGATCGGATGACCGCCCTGGTGAGCGAGGTCGGCGTCTCGCCGAAGCAGATCGAGCTTGAGCTGCTGGAGGATTCGATCATCGACAATTTCGCGCGCGCCAGCGCCACCATGGACGCCTTGCGCGAAAACGGCCTGCGGATCGCCCTCGATGATTTCGGGACCGGCTATTCCAGCCTGTCCTATCTGCAGAAACTGCAGATCGACAAGCTCAAGCTGGACAAGTCGATGGTCGATGGCGTCGGCGGGCTCAAGGCGGCGGCGATCGTCCAGGCCGTGACGGCGCTGTCGCGGGCTCTCGGTCTGAAGGTCGTCGCGGAGGGCGTCGAGACCAGCGAACAGCAGCGGTTTCTGCGGATCGCCGGCTGCCATTTTCTGCAGGGCTATCTGTTCTCGCCGGCGATCGGCGTCGAAGCCGTGGACGAACTGCTCCGTCAGCGCTGGCCGCGGCCGCAGTGAGCGCCCGGCCGTGGGCTCATTGCGTCAGCCGCGGCGCGTTGGCGCTGGGGCCGACGCCGGCCGGAACCGGAATGTTGGTGCTGGAATAGTTGGTGTTGAGCACCATGGTCGGTCCCTCCGACAAGGTGAACTGGCGGGCGACGACGATCGTGTAGGCCGATTCGTTGGCGACCGGCCTGTTGGCGGCGACATGGAGCCTGCCGCGCGGCAGATAGATCGTTCCGAGCAGGTTCCTCGCATTGTCGCTCAGGATCTCGTGAACCTGCCCGACCGGCGAATCGCGATCCTCGAAAATCAGCATGCCGGCCATGTCGCCGGCGTTCGGCGCGGTCAGCGAGATCGTCGAGGCCGCCTGGAAATCGAGCCGTGCGTCCTTGCCCGAGAGATAGAAGCCGACATTGGCGCCCATGACGCCGCCCCCGCCGCTGACGGAGAACGGCCCGTCCTTGATCACGTAGACGCCGGGGCTCAGGGTGACCGAGGCGCCGGCGCTGACCGAAAGCCCGCCGCAATAGACGCCGGGGAAGAGCGTCGTGTTCGTCTTGATCACCGCGTCGGTCATGCTGCAGCCGGCGACGGGCGGCGCCGGGCGCGTCGCCAGCGGATCGGCCAGCACCGGGCAATCGGTCTGCGGGCTCGGCGAGAAGCTGCCCGGGCCGGGGCTGCTCTTGCCGCCGGCCGAACAGATGAACGCGGCCTTGATGGTGGCGTTGTTCTTCGCGTTCAGGCCCTGCGACTGGGTCGAATTCGAATAGATCGCGCAGTTCGGCGCCTCGAGCCGCGCATTCTTGTCGAGCGAAATCGTGAAATTCTCCGACGCCGCGAGGCCGACGACGCAGATCGGCGCGCCGCCCACGACCCTGGCCGTCGCGCTGACGGAGACGGTCGCGGCGGTGGCGCCGAACAGGTGCATGACCGTCGTGCGGGCGACGGTGCTGATCGCGACCGTGACTGTCTTGGCGCTCATGTCGGCCGAGGCGGTGACCGCGCCTTCCCGGCGCGCATCCGCCAGCGCCAGATGGGCGAACCTGTCGGCGACGGAGGCCACCGTGCCGGGGCTGGTGTTGCCCAGCCGGAATTCCCGCGCCGCCGCCAGCGCCGCGCTGTCGGCGGCGTTCTGAAGATCGGTGCGCGTCGTCGACAGCATGATGTAGTCGATGGCGACGCCCGCGCCGGCCAGCAGCATGGGCGCGGCCAGGCTGAAGAGGATCATCACGCTGCCGGCGTCGTTGCGCCAGCCGCGTCTCAACGCCTGCAAGACTTTGCAGACATGCGCGCCCATGTCAGGCCGCCCGCGACAGGGCGCGGTGGGCCCGGAGCAGGAAACGAACCTGATGGCCGAGCAGGCGCCAGTTCACCGGCTTGCACATGAACGAGGTCGCGCCCGCCTCGTAGGCCTGGTCGATCGACACCATGTCCTCCCGCCCGGTGATCACCATGATCGGCACGCCGTCGTAGCGCGGATTGGCCCGGAGCCGGCGCACCATCTCGATGCCGTCCATGCCCGGCATATCGACATCGACCAGCAGCATGTCGAAATCGACCAGCGCCAGCTTGGACAGGCCATCCTCGGCCGATTCAGAGGTGGTGACGTCGACGTCCGGCGTGGCGAGGTAGACGGTGGAGAACTCGCGCTGGATCGGGTCGTCATCGACCACCAGGAGTTCGATCCGGTCGCCTCGCACATAGCTGAACGGAACTGAACTGGACATTGCGAACGATCGGTTTCTTCTCGTGCTGCGGGCGGCGGTAGCAGGCATCGCAGCATCACGATG
The DNA here is from genome assembly GCA_021732895.1 of Allobosea sp. Taxonomy (GTDB): domain Bacteria; phylum Pseudomonadota; class Alphaproteobacteria; order Rhizobiales; family Beijerinckiaceae; genus Allobosea. The sequence continues at coordinate 4,273 of JAKFWE010000173.1, forward strand.
ACAGAAAGATTCCAACAAAACGTTGCGCGATCCGCCGTGAATCGACGCTGCCATTTGCCATTCATAAAGCCTGTTTCGTCATGCTGCGCTTCATGTCGCGCCGCTTTTCCCTGTCGATCCGAACCCGGCTGATCCTGCTCGTGGTCAGTTCCGTCGTGCTGGCCCAGGCCGTTTTCGTGACGGCCT
>JAKFWE010000068.1 GCA_021732895.1 Allobosea sp.
CCAGAACGCGGACTGCTATGCCCGCGTCTTTGCGAGACACGCTGTCGTCGTGGAGATCCCCGACGGCAGGCGTGGTTGGCGCGCCGCCTCGACCCCGGCCTACAATGCCGAGCAGCGCTCGCGCTGCGGTGTCGATCGCCTGCAGGATCTGGCGGCGCGTCGTCAGGCCCGTGCGGACGGGGCAGGAAGCGTCGCCTATCGAATCGGCTTGGGACTGGCCGCCCAGCGCAACATTTATGGAGCCAGCGGCGCTTGCTTCGGGCGGGTCTTCGCCGCCCATGCGTCGCAACAGCCCTCGCCCGACAGACGCATCAGATATGGCGTCTCGGGGGCAAGCGAGCACGTTTTTGCGCGAGAGCTGCAGCGGTCCTGCGGTCTGATCTACTAGGCTGTCCGCGTCGGACCGCTAGGAAGGATGGCGTCCGGTTCGCAGCGATGCTTACTCCGCCGCGTCGCGCTGGGCATAGCCCAACCTGCCGTTCAATTCCTCCAGCAGCTTTTCCGCCGCATCCGCGATGACCGTGCCCGGCGGGAAGATCGCGCTAGCGCCGGCCTGCGCCAGCGCCTCGAAGTCCTGCGGGGGGATGACGCCGCCGACGACGATCATGATGTCGGGCCGTCCGGCCGCCGCCAGCGCCGCCTTGAGTTCCGGCACCAGAGTCAGATGCCCTGCCGCCAGCGAGGAGACGCCGATGATGTGGACGTCGTTCTCGACGCCCTGACGCGCCGCCTCGTCGGGCGTCGCGAAAAGTGGCCCGATATCGACGTCGAAGCCCAGATCGGCGAAGGCCGAGGCGATCACCTTCTGGCCGCGATCATGCCCGTCCTGTCCCATCTTGGCGACGAGGATGCGCGGGCGGCGGCCATCGGCCTCCTCGAAGGCCTGCGTCATCATCTGCACGCGCATGACCGCAGGGTTCATCGTGCCGACCTCCCGCTTGTAGACGCCGGCGATCGACTTGATCTCGGCGCGATGCCGCCCGAAGACCTGCTCCATCGCCAGCGAGATCTCGCCGACGGTCGCCTTGGCGCGCGCGGCCTTCACCGCCAGATCGAGCAGGTTGCCGTCGCCTGCGGCGCCGTTGGTGAGCGCGGCCAGCGCCGACTGGACATCGGCTTCGTTTCGCTCCGCTTTGAGCCTGCGCAGTTTTTCGAGTTGCTGCGAGCGCACCGAGGCGTTGTTGACGACGAGCACGTCGATCTTCGCCTCGTTGTCGGGCTTGAACATGTTGACGCCGATGATGCCTTGCTGCCTGCCGTCGATGCGCGCCTGCGTCTTGGCTGCGGCCTCCTCGATGCGCAGCTTGGGAATGCCGGCCTCGATCGCCCTGGCCATGCCGCCGAGCGCCTCGACCTCCCGGATATGGGACCAGGCCTTTGCGGCGAGATCGGCGGTCAGCCGCTCGACGTAGTAGGAGCCGCCCCAGGGATCGATGATGCGGCTCGTGCCGCTCTCCTGCTGCAGCAGGATCTGGGTGTTGCGGGCGATGCGCGCGGAAAAGTCCGTCGGCAGGGCCAGCGCCTCGTCGAGCGCGTTGGTGTGGAGCGACTGGGTGTGCCCTTGGGTCGCCGCCATCGCCTCGATCATCGTGCGGGGCACGTTGTTGAAGACGTCCTGCGCCGCCAGCGACCAGCCCGAGGTCTGGCAATGCGTGCGCAGCGGCAGCGATTTCTCGTTGGTCGCGCCGAAATCCTTGACCAGCTTCGCCCAGATCAGGCGCGCCGCCCTGAGCTTGGCGACCTCCATGAAGAAGTTCATGCCGATCGCCCAGAAGAACGACAGCCGCGGCGCGAAGGCGTCGACGCCGAGGCCCGCGCGCTGGCCGGCGCGGATGTATTCGACGCCGTCGGCGAGCGTGTAGCCGAGCTCCAGGTCCTGCGTCGCCCCAGCCTCCTGCATGTGATAGCCGGAGATCGAGATCGAGTTGAATTTCGGCATGTTGGCCGAGGTGTAGGAGAAGATGTCGCCGATGATCCGCATCGAGGGCGCGGGCGGATAGATATATGTGTTGCGGACCATGAACTCCTTGAGGATGTCGTTCTGGATCGTCCCCGCGAGCTTTTCCGCCGGCACGCCCTGCTCTTCCGCTGCGACGATGTAGAGCGCCAGAACCGGCAGCACCGCGCCGTTCATCGTCATCGAGACGCTCATCTGGTCGAGCGGGATGCCCGAAAACAGCGTGCGCATGTCGTAGATCGAATCGATCGCGACTCCGGCCATGCCGACATCGCCACCGACTCGAGGGTGGTCGGAATCATATCCGCGATGGGTGGCGAGGTCGAAGGCGACGGAAAGGCCCTTCTGCCCCGCCGCGAGATTGCGCCGGTAGAAGGCGTTGGAATCCTCCGCCGTGGAGAAGCCGGCGTATTGCCGGATCGTCCAGGGCTGGTTGACGTACATGGTCGGGTAGGGGCCGCGCAGATAGGGCGGCAGGCCCGGCAGCGTATCGACGAAGGGCAGGCCGTCGCGGTCGGCCGCCGCGTAGCACTGCTTCACCGGAATGCCTTCGGGTGTCAGCCAGGGCTCGGCTGCGTCGGCCGTATCGGCGGCCGGCGCAGGGCTTGCGCCCGCGAAGGCGATGGTCGTGAAATCCGGGATGGCGGTCATGACGTGCTCCCGTCGGCTCGATCCCACCAATGGTGGAAATGATGCACCGGCCCGTGGCCATGGCCAACCGGAACCTGATCGGCCGCCGCGATGGCCGCGGAAATGTAGGTCTTCGCGCCGGCGACGGCGTCCGGCAGCGAAAGCCCCCGCGCCAGACCTGCGGCGATGGCGGAGGACAGCGTGCAGCCGGTGCCGTGGGTGTTGCGCGTCGGGTGGCGCGGCGCGCCGAAGCGCTGGCGCGCGCCGCCCGAAAGCAGCAGCAGGTCGCTGCTGACATCGCCCAAGCCATGGCCACCCTTGATCAGCACATTGGCCGCGCCCTGCGCCTGAAGCGCTGCGGCCTGCTCGTCAATGGCCTCGTCGCTCCGCGCCATCGTCGTCGAGAGCAGGGCGGCGGCCTCGGGCAGGTTCGGCGTGATCAGCGCCGCGAGCGGAAACAGGCGCTCGCGCATGGCTGCGATGGCGTCGTCCCGGAGCAGTTTCGCGCCGGACGCCGCGACCATCACCGGGTCGAGCACGACGTTGCGCGCCCCGTGGCGGACCAGCCCGGCGGCGACGGCCTCGATCAGTTCGGCGGTGGCGAGCATGCCGATCTTCACGGCGGCCACGTCGAGATCGGCGAAGACCGCGTCCATCTGCGCGGCGACGAACTCGGCCGGCACGGCATGGATTGCCGTGACGCCCTGCGTATTTTGCGCCGTCAGCGCCACGATGACGCTGGCGCCATAGACCTGATGCGCGGCGAAGGTCTTGAGATCGGCCTGAATGCCGGCGCCGCCGCTCGAATCCGAGCCGGCGATGGTCAAGGCGGTGGGGACGATCTTGCTCACCCGGCGGCTTCCAGCGTGATGCGCAGCTTCGTGCCGGTCGCCTTGGCGTAGCGCTCCAGCGTCCGGGTCGAGGGTTTGCCTCGTCCGCTCTCAAGTCTTGCGACGACCGACTGGGTCGTTCCCATGCGCTGGGCGAGTTCTGCCTGCGTCAGCCCGGCGCGGGTGCGGGCGCGGATCAGGGAGGTCAGCAGCGCGAACTCCTCTTCGAGCGCATCGTATTCGCGCTTGAATTCAGGGTCGCTCATCTGTTCGGCGACCCACTCGCGAATGTCCCTCATGTGACCTCCTTCGCGCGTTTGCGGGCCAGATCGAGTTCGCGCATTGGCGTCTTCTCGGTTTTCTTGACGACCGCGCGCAAGATGACGACGCGAGCTCCCGCTCAACGACTTCATCGAGGGAAAGCAAGGTCGATGTCCTGTCTGATTCATAGCAAAAAAGCGCTATTCTGACAAGCTCGTCAGAACGACGCTTTGCGCTTCCTCCAACATACCGATGACATCGCACCCGGCGAAGACGAACGCCTTGACGCCGGCCGCGCGTAGAGCCTCCTCGCGCTCGCCGGGCCTGCCGGCGAGCCAGATTGTCGCGCCGGCCGCCGCCAGAGCCTTTGCCGCAGCGACGCCCTCTGCATCATAGGCTGAATCCGAGCCGCAAAGGCAGGCCAGCCGCGCGCCCGACGCCCGGAAGGCCGCGACCAGCGCCGCGATATCCGTCTTGTCGCCGTTGGTGAAAGCCTCCGCGCCCGATGGCGCGATGCCGCCGGACTCGAACAGATTGCGGGCAAAGCCGGCGCGCGCGCTGAACTCCGCGATCGGCCCCAGCGTCGCGAGAAATGCCTCGGGGCGTCGCGGCGCGGCGTCGGCCCGGTCGCGCAGCGCCTCAAACGCCTCGGCGAGCCGCCAGGACGGCAGCGCGCCGCATGCCGGCGCCGCCCGGGGTGCGGCCGCGAGCACGGATACGGCGGCCTCCTTCAGATTGGCGAACTCGCTC
>JAKFWE010000072.1 GCA_021732895.1 Allobosea sp.
GGCCAAGCCCGACGACGCGCTCGCCGCGGACGCCCGCGAAGGGCTCGACAAGGCCGACGCCGAGTTCAGCCAGTACTACTATCGCCGCAGGCCGCGCTATGTCGTGCGCCGGCGCTACTACGCCCGTCCGCGCTATTACGGCCGGCCGCGCTATTATGCCCGTCCGCGCCGCAGGGTGTATTTCTACTGACGGCGTCGTCTGCGGGTCAGGCCGCGCTGATGCGCGCCTGGCCCGGTTCCGCGACCGCGATGCCGGCCGCGCCGTACTCGTTGAGCTTGTTGCGCAGCGTCCGGATCGAGATTCCCAGGATCTTCGCCGCGTGGGTGCGGTTGCCCAGGCAGTGGTCGAGCGTGTCGAGGATCAGCTCGCGTTCGACATCGGCGACCGTATGGCCGACGAGCGAGCGGGTCACCGCCTCGGCCGTCTGCGCCGCCCGGCTCGCCGGGTCGCGGCCTGGCGCCGGCCCCAGCGTCTCGCCCTCGGGCGTCAGCATCGCCTCCGTCCCGATCTCGCCGCCGCGCGCCAGCAGCACGGCGCGATGGATCGTGTTCTCGAGCTCGCGCACGTTGCCGCGCCAGGAATTGGTCAGCAGCAGCTTGCGCGCCTCACCGGCGATGGGGCGCAGCGGCAGCCCGTTGGTCTCGGCGTATTTCTTGGCGAAATGGTCGGCCAGCGCCAGGATGTCGCCGGGGCGCTCGCGCAGCGCCGGCAGGCGCAGGTGCACGACGTTCAGCCGGTAGAACAGGTCCTCGCGGAACGAGCCCTCGCGCACCGCCTCGTTGAGGTTGCGGTTCGAGGTCGCGATGATGCGCAGATCGACCTTGACCGAGGCCCCGCCGCCGACGCGGTCGATGACCCGCTCCTGCAGGGCGCGCAGCAGCTTGGCCTGGAGGCGCACGTCCATCTCGGAGATCTCGTCGAGCAGGAGCGTGCCGCCATTGGCCTCCTCGAACTTGCCGATGCGCCGCGCCACCGCGCCCGTGAAGGCGCCCTTCTCATGGCCGAACAGCTCCGATTCCAGCAAATTGTCGGGGATCGCGGCGCAGTTCACCGCGACGAACGGCTTGTCCTTGCGGAGCGACTTGCCGTGCAGGTGGCGCGCGATCACCTCCTTGCCGGTGCCGCTTTCGCCGGTCACCAGGACGGGCGCGTCCGAGCGCGCGATCTGGGCGGCGAGCGCGACCACGCGCTCCATCGCCGGGTCGCGCCAGATCAGGCTCGACTGGTCGGCCGAGACCGCCTCGAGCACGGCCGCGATCAGCTCCGGATCGGGCGGCAGAGGCACGTATTCGCGCGCGCCGGCCTGGATGGCCGCCACCGCCGCGCGGGCGTCCGTCGAGGTGCCGCAGGCGACCACGGGAGTGCGGATGCGCTCGGCCGCGAGCGCCGCGACCAGCTGCGCGATCGGCTGGGCGACATCGACCATCAGCAGATCGGCGCCTCTGGCGCGCAGCACCGCCAGCGTCTGCTCGACGCTTTCGGTATGGGTGACGGCGGCGCCGTGCGAGATCGCGATCTTCGCGGCAGCGATGATCTGTCCCTTGAGACCGCCGACGATGATGAGGCGCATGGCTCAGTTCTTTCCTGCGATGACGACGATGACGGCGCGGCGCGCGCTCATCGGTCGGCCTTGATGATTTCCGTCATGGTGACGCCGAGCCGATCCTCGACGACGACGACCTCGCCGCGCGCGACGAGCCGCTCGTTGACGAAGATGTCGATCGCCTCCCCCACCCGGCGGTCGAGCTCCAGCACAGCGCCCGGCACGATCTGGAGCAGATCGCCGACGGCGATGCGCGAGGAGCCGAGCACGGCCGAGACCGTGACCGGCACGTCGAAGACCTGCTCGAGGTCTTCCGCCGTCTTGACCGGCGCCGGACCCGAGCGCGCGCCCGCATCCGGCCCGTTGTGATCGAAGGACAGGTCGGCCTGGTTCAGCGGCGGCAGGTTGAGATCGTTGCCCTGGCTCATGAAGCGTCTTTCTCCGGCCCGTCGAACCCGGCGTCCTCGCCGAACACGCTGCGCACGGCCTGCGCGATCAGCCGGCCGATCCGGGCGTTGTCGATGGCGAGGCCGCCATCGGCCCATTCGATGCGTCCGTCTCCGACGGCGATGTCGGGATCGCCGAGCACGACGATGCGGCCGGCGAAGCCGGTCTCGCGGGCCAGCCGCGCCAGCATCGCCTCGACGGTCTCCACCGCGCCGGCCTCGACGCGCACCGCGAGATGGGGGGCCTGACGCGCATGGCCGAAGCACTCCCGCACGGCGCGCTCCAGGGCGGCCGTAGGCTTCTCGGCCAGCGCCGCCTCGGCCAGGCCGCGCGCGGTCGCGATCGCGAGCCGCGCCGCCTGGGTCTCGATCTCCGCCATCCTGGCTTCGTCCTGCGCGATCAGGCGTTCCGCCGAGGCGGCGAGCTGCGCCAGCAGCCCGGCCGCGAGGCTGTCGCTGGCGCGGCGGCCCTGCGATTCGCCGGCGCGGAAGCCCTCGGCCTTCGCGGCGGCGAGATCGGCCTCGCCCGCGGCGCGCCGGCCGCCTTCGCGAAAATCGGCCCCGAACATGAATTTTCTGGCGGTTTCCATCGTCAATAGACCAGCTCGTCTTCCGCATTGCCTTTGGACAGGACGATCTCGCCCTTGTCGGCGAGGTCCTTCGTCAGGGTGACCATCTTCATTTGCGCCTCGTCCACTTCCTTGAGCCGCAGCGGCCCGAGGCTTGCCATGTCGTCCTGCATGTTCTTGGCGGCGCGCTGCGACATGGCGCCGAAGAAGAAGGCGCGCATCTCCTCGTTGGCGCCCTTCAGGGCGCGCGTCAGCGTGTCCTTGTCGACCTGGCGCATCATGGTCTGCAGGCCGGCCTGATCGAGCTTCGAGAGATCGTCGAAGGTGAACATCAGCGCCCTGATCTTGGCGGCCGAATCCTGGTTCGAGGCGTCCAGCGCCGAGAGGAACCGGATTTCGGTCTGGCGGTCGAAGCCGTTGAAGATTTCGGCCATCAGTTCGTGCGGGTCGCGCCGGCGCGTCTGCGTCAGGGTCGAGACGAACTCGGTGCGCAGCGTGTTCTCGATATGGTCGAGCGCCTCTTTCTGGACCGCCTCCATGCGCAGCATCCGCCCGACCACCTCGATCGAGAGCTCGTTGGGCAGGTTGCGCAGCACGTTGGCGGAATGCTCCGGCCGGATCTTCGAAAGGATCACGGCGATGGTCTGGGGGTATTCGTTCTTGAGGAAGTTCGCCAGCACGACCGCGTCGATGTTGCCGAGCTTCTGCCACATGTTGCGTCCCGCCGGCCCGCGGATCTCCTCCATGATCAGCGCGACCTGGTCGGTCGGCAGGATCTTCTCGAGGAGCGAGATCGTGCGGTCGAACGAGCCGGTGATCGCGCCGGCGCTGGAGAGCCTGCCGACGAAATCCAGCATCAGCCGCTCGACCTGGTCGGAATCGACGGTCCCGAGCTCCGCCATGGCGCGGGTGATGATGCGGATCTCCTCGTCGTCGAACTCCTGCCAGATCTTCTTGCCATGGTCCTCGCCGAGCACGAGCAGGATGACGGCGGCGCGCTGCGGCCCGGTCATCATGGCGACGTTGGTGACGCCGCCGCCGGAATAGTCGTCCTCGTCCGCCAGCTCGCGGCCGGCCGAGTTTCGCGTCGCGATGGAGCGTTCCGCGGCCATGACTCAGAACCCGCTCATGCCGGTGCTTTTTCGTGGATCCAGCCGCGCAGCACCGCGACCGTGTCGGCCGGATTCTGCGAGACCAGCGCGCCGATCTTCTCGACCGACTGCGCCTTGAGCTGCCCCTTGATCTGGGCGATCGCCAGCATCTTCTCGGACGGCGCCTCCATTTGCGCCAGCGCCGTGTCTGTGGCCGACAGCGTGCGCACCGGCGAACCCGGGCTCGCCGGGTCGCCCGTGCTTTCCGGCACGATCGCGACCGAGCCGCTGCGCATGAAGGCGGGAATCTGTCGGACGGCGCTGTTGTCGGTCGCCAGCACCTGTTTGAGCAGCGGCTTGACCACCGTCATCAGGACCATCAGCGTCAGCAGCACGATGACCGCGATCTCGACCATCCTGACGACGTCCTCCTTGGTGAAGGCGAGGAGCTGCTGGACAAGGGACTGCTCGACCGCGTCGATCGGCGCGGCCGGAGCCTCGGCGAAGCGCAGGTTGACGACCTCGACCTTGTCGCCGCGGCCCTCGTCGAAGCCGATGGCGGTGCGAACGAGCTGGCCGATGCGCTCGAGCTCCTCCGACGGACGCGGCTGGTATGTGACCTCCCCGGCCGGGCTTCGGCTGTAGGCCCCGTCGACCAGCACCGCGACGGAGAGCTTCTTGACCCGGCCGCCTTCCAGCACCTCGGTGCGCGTGGTGCGCGAGATCTCGTAGTTGACGACCTCCTCGTTCTTGGCGGAGACGTCGCGAGGGGCCGG
>JAKFWE010000215.1 GCA_021732895.1 Allobosea sp.
TCGTCGCGTGTAGCGCGTCCGCGCAGCTTGAGCTCCTCGTCCCATTTGGCGATGTCGGCCTCGCTCCAGGCGGCGATGTCGTTCCACGACATGATGCCGGCGGCGCGCAGCTTCTTCTCGATGGTCGGGCCGATCCCCGAGATCAGCGAGAGGTTCGAGGCGTCGAGCGCGGGCGCGTCGGCTTTGCCGGCAGCCTTGGCCGGCGGGGCGTCTTTGCCCTTTGTCTCGGCGGAAGCCGCTTTCAGCGACGCGGCGGACGCATCGCCCTTCTTCATCTCCGGCTTCTTGCCGCCGGTGAGAATGTCGGTGATCCGCACGACCGTCAGCTCGGCGCGGAAGCCACGCTTGCGCTTGGAGTTCTGGCGACGGCGCTTCTTGAAGGCGATGACCTTCTCGCCGCGGGCCTGCTCGACGATCTCGCCGGCGACGGTGATCTCGCCGAGCGTCTTGGCGTCGAGCGTGGTCTTCTCGCCGTCGGTCAGCATCAGCACGGCGCCGAAGGCAACGGTGTCTCCCGGCTCGCCCTCGATCTTGGCGGTGGTGATGCGGTCGTTGGCGGCGACGCGGAACTGCTTTCCGCCGGTCTTGATGACTGCGAACATTTTATCCTCCATGTTCGGCCCTGCCCTGTCATGGCCTCGTCGGGCGAGGCGCACGCGGGACAGCTTTTTGGCAGTCGGTTGCGTGGTCTGGGTTTGCTCTCGCAGGCGGAGATCGCATCGCGGCGAGTCCGTCATGCCGAAAGAGATCAGGCGCGGGTTGCCCCACGCCGGATGAGGCTCGATAGTCGCAAGGCCGCGCCAGGTCAAGCGAAAGCGTGACGATCACCCGACCCGCGACGACCGCGCCGGCGGGTTTCGGCAGGCTTGTCTCCGTCGGATGGGCCGTGTAGTAACCAGCCGCTTCGACCGGGGCGACGCGACCGCGGACAGGTGGCAGAGTGGTTGAATGCACCGCACTCGAAATGCGGCATACCCGCAAGGGTATCGGGGGTTCAAATCCCTCCCTGTCCGCCATTCCTCGCAATGCGCGACGCTGCCGGCCAGCCCATCGCGCCGGCTGGGCTGACCTTGCTGGCTAGGCCCGTCGCCGGCCCGGATCAGAACGTCAGATTGACGCCGGCGCGAACGACGTCGCCCCTGGTGCTCGCGCGTATCGTGGCGATCTCGCCGGCGATGAGCCCGGTCGTCTCGCCCAACGCGAAGCTCTGGCTGCCGAGATCGTAATGGAGATAGTCGAGCCTGAGCGAGATTCGCGGTCCGATCGCGTACTCGACGCCGCCGCCGGCGGCCCAGCCGCCGATCAGGCCGGGGTTGACGCCGACATAGGTCGGGTTTGCCGACGGGTTGGGCACGATGCTGCCGCTCTGGCCGGCCCGGCCATAGGCGTAGCCGCCCGTGCCGAAGATGAGCAGGTCGCCGAAGGCGACGCCGACCCGCGCCCTGACGGTGCCGAGCGTGAACAGTTCGTTCCTGGCTGAGGTCGTCACCTGGACCCCGAAGGGATTGACCGAGACCGCGCTCCGGCCGCCGAGATGAGCGGCCGAAAAATCGGTCTCCGCGCCGAAGACGACGGAGCCCGCCTGGATGGCGAACCCGACCAGCGCGCCGCCGAGGACGCGCTCGCCCGAAGACGACAGGTTGGCGGGCACGTTTCCGGCCTGGATCGAGGTCGCGACCGAATTCTGCGGTCCCAGCCCACCGAACCGGACGCCGCCATCCTGACGCCCGGCGCTGAGGAAGCCGCCGATGTGCAGGCCTGCCCAGCGGGGACCCGCGACGAGCGGCAGCACCGGAACCGGCGCCGGCGCCGGCTGGTCGATGTTTGCGCCCTGCGCTGCAGGCCGGGTCCGCCGCACCGGCCCAGGCGCCACCGGGGGCCGCGAGGGAGCCGTCGCGCGCGGCGAGACGCTCGCGCGCCGCGCGCGTTGCGGCGCCGCGGCCGGGCAGACCGGACAGACCGCCGCGATGCGGGTCTGGCGCGGCGGGGCGGTCGCGGCCAGGCGCAAGGCCTCGCCGGCATGCTGAGAGCCAGCAAAAAGGCGCACGAACAGCCGATAGGATTCCGCGTCGCCGGCCCGCACCGTCTCGGCCCAGGCGGCCTCCTCGGTGCGCTGCGACACGAGGCGATGCACCAGCAGCGCGCGCTCGTCATCGGGCTGGGCGGCGAGAAAACCGCGGTAGATGTCGGGGCGATCCCAGGCGATCGCGGCGCGATAGGCGTCGGCCGCCGGCATGGCGCGGAGCGCTGCGGCGGTCGGGCGCACAGACAACGACGCAGGCGTCTCCGCCCGGGTCCCCGGCGGCGTGGCAGGACCGCGGGCGAAGAAGCTGAAATCGCTGATCAGCGACGAGGTGTCCCAGGGCAGTTGCTGGCCGCCCGTCGCATCATGGACGTCGAGGCGGATGCGGCGAAAGAGCTGCTCCACCGGCAGGCCCGGTTCGCGTATCTGGCGCAGCAGCGCCTGCGTGAACGGGCTGTTGCTGCCGGCGCCGTCGGCGGCGGTGGCGCCGGGCGAGGTGGCGAAGGCGACGAAGGTGCCGCTGCGGGACTCGATGCGGGCGAGGCCGGCCTCGCTGCGCGCCCCCTCCGTCGCGCCATCGACCAGGTGGAGAGACAGTCCACGCGCCAGATCCTGGCTGACGAAGGGGTTGTTGCGGCAGGCGTCGAGGATCACGATCTTGGCGACCGCCGCCGTCGCGTCGAGGCGTCTGAGGATATCGCTCAGGGAAAGCGACTGCCCCGGAATGCCGGCCGAACTCTCGGGCCGCACATCGACCGGCAGGAGATAGTTCGAACCGTCGAGCTGCACGGCATGGCCCGCATAATACACCAGCGCCGTCGTGCCCGGGCCGGCTTGCCCGACCTTGCCGATGAAGCTGGCAAGAGCTTCGCGCATCCCGCCCAGCGTCGCATCCGTCGCCGGAACGACGTCGAACCCGGCCTCGCGAAGCACGGTCGCGGTCGCGCTCGCGTCGTTCAGCGCGTTGGGCAGTTTCGCGACCGACCGGTAGTCGCCATTGCCGACGACGAAGGCGATGCGCCTCTGCGCCTCTGCGGCGGCAGCGGAGATGAAGAGCGCTGCGCAGGCCAGGCCCAGCAGCAGGGCGAGGCGGCGTCGAATGGTGATTGCGATCTGCATCGTGCCTCCGGAACGCTTGGGCAGGCGTAGGCGCGGACGTCTGGAACTCGATCTTCTGGGTATGCGATGGACTCGGCGGCCTCGAAGATGGACTTGGCCGCCTCGAATCAGTGGGGCGGCCGAGAATACACGTCGTGGCGCCGCAATCGCGAGCGGCGCCTCGGCTCTACTGGTCTCTCGCGACCCGGAAGCCGTTGGTGTAGAACCGGACGTCGGCCTCGTATTTGAAGCGGGCGGCGGAACGCAGATAGCGCGGGTCGTTGTTGAAGGAGCCGCCGCGCAGGACTCGCTCGCGGCAGGCCGGCGTGGTGTAGGCGCTGCCGTCGCGCGGCGCGGCGCGGTAGTTTTCGCTCCAGCAGTCGGCGACCCACTCCGCGGCGTTGCCGGCCATGTCGTGGAGGCCGAAACCGTTGGCCGGAAACCGCCCGACCTCGATGGTCTGCCGGCGCGGCTGCACGGTGCAGCCATTGCAGTTGGCCTTGTCCCTGTCGACCGTCGCGCCCCACGGATAGGCCGCGGTCGTGCCGGCCCGCGCGGCGTATTCCCACTCGGCCTCGGTCGGCAGACGGTATCTGCGTCCCGTCCTGGCCGAAAGCCATGCGACGTAGGCGTTGGCGTCGACCCAGCTCACATCGGTGACCGGGCGTCTGCCGCGGCCGAGATTGCGATCATTGGGTCGATGCGCGCAGCCGCCCTGATCGACGCAGGCGTCCCATTCCTGGAAGGTGACCTCGGTCGTGCCGATGTAGAAGCCGCTGCGGATCGTCACCGTGCGCACCGGCTTCTCGAACTCATAAAGCTCGTTGGAGCCCATCTCGAAGCTGCCGGCCTGCAGCAGCGTGATCTCCGGACAGGTCTCGCAGTCCCGCAGCGTCCTCGCCGCAGCCGGGGCCGCCCTCGGCGCCGGCGCGGCCGGAGGCGCGGCGGAGGCGACGGCGCCGCCGGCCCGGTCGCGGAAGAACTGCTCGCGCGTCTTCGCCAGCGGAGCGAACAGGCCGGTCGGATAGGCGTTCAGATAGGCGCGATACTCCGCCGGGTTCTCGCTCGTCCGGATCGTATCCCAGAACGACAGTTCGTAGGGATCGGGCTGTCCGGTCTGGGCCGACGGCGCCGGCGGCGGAATCACCGCGCGGCTCGTCTGCGCGACCACGGCAGGCGCTCCCGGGACAGTCACGACGAGGCCGGCGGGCGGCGCCGACGAGGTCCAGAACGCCGGATGCCGGCGCGGCTGTCTGGCCACCGCGGTTATGACCCGCGTCAGCGCCGCGGCCATCTCCAGATT
>JAKFWE010000216.1 GCA_021732895.1 Allobosea sp.
CGCGACGGCCGCACCACCACGACGACGAGCACGCTCAGCGCGCGCCTCGACGCAGGAAGCCCTGCTGACGCAGGACGGCGTCTGCGACGCCGATCTCTCGCTCGACCCTGCGACGAGGCCGCTGCCGCCGGCGATCGCCGAGGGCATCACCGAATGCGAACTGGTGAAGCTCAAAGGGGCGCGGCCGACCGACGTGCTGATCGGCGACAGCGGCAGGGGCCAGCGCGAGGTGCAGGTGCTCTACGCCGAACCCGGCGGGCGCGAGATCTATCTGTTCACCGACAACCGGCTGAGCAAGATCGTGAAGCCGGGGCAGGGGTGAGCTCCGCGGCAGGCTCTCGCCGTCACGCGCTCTCCAGCTCCGCGCTCAGCTCCAGCCATTCCTCTTCCGCCGCCGCCAGCGTCTTGGCGAGCACGCCGCGCTGCTTCGAGAGCTCGCGCGCCTTGTCGGGGTCGCGGGCGAAGGCCGCGCCGTTGCCGAGCACGCCGTCGACCTTCTCGATCAGTCCCGTGAGCTTCGCGATCTTCGCTTCCGCGAGGTTGAGCTTCTGGCGCAGCGGGCCCTGCGCGACCCGCTTCACCGCCGCGCCCTTGCGCTCCTCGGCCTTGCCCGGACCGGCGGCGGGCGCTTCAGTCGCGGGCTTGTCGCGCCGCGCCGCCTTGGCTCCGCCGAGAACGAGGCTGCGATAGTCCTCCATGTCGCCGTCGAAATTCTTCACGGTGCCGTCGCCGACGAGCCAGAGCCGGTCGGCGCAGGATTCGATCAAGAAGCGGTCATGGCTGACGAGGATGACCGCGCCGGGATAGTCGTTGATCGCGTTGACCAGCGCGGTGCGGCTGTCGATGTCGAGATGGTTCGTCGGCTCGTCGAGGATTAGCAGATGCGGCCCGCCGAAAGCGGCAAGCCCGAGCATCAGCCGCGCCTTCTCGCCGCCGGAGAGGTTCTTCACCGGCGTCTCGGCCTTCTGCGCCGGAAAGCCGATCTGGGCGGCTTTCGAGCGCACCTTCGCCTCGGGCGCGTCCGGCATCAGGTCGCGCAGATGGCCCACCGGGGTGTCCTCCAGCCGCAACTCGTCGAGCTGGTGCTGGGCGAAATACGCCGTCTCCAGCTTGGAGGATTTGCGCATCTCGCCCGAAAGGGGGGCTAGGCGTCCGCCGATCAGCTTGCAGAAGGTAGATTTGCCGTTGCCGTTTGAGCCGAGCAGCGCGATGCGGTCGTCGGGTAGTAGCGTCAGGTTGAGGCGCGACAGCACCTTGCGCTCGCCATAGCCGGCGCTGGCGTCGTTGAGCACGACCATCGGCGGGGCCAGCGGCCGCTCGGGACCGGGCAGGCTGAAGGGCTGGACGTCGCGATCGACGATCGTCGCGATCGTCTCCATCTTCTCGAGCCGCTTGACGCGCGACTGGGCCTGGCTCGCCTTGGAGGCCTTGGCCTTGAAGCGATCGACGAAGGCCTGGAGATGCTTGCGCTCGGCGTCCTGCTTCTCCTTGGCCTTGGCGAGCAGCATCTGCTTTTCGGCGCGCTGCTTCGCGAAAGAGGTGTAGCCGCCGCGATAGATCGTCAGCTTGCCGCCATCGAGATGCAGGATGTGATCGACGCAGGTGTCGAGCAGTTCGCGATCATGGCTGACGACCAGCACGGTATGGGGATAGCGCTCGAGATAGTCGTAAAGCCAGAGCGTGCCTTCGAGATCGAGATAGTTCGTCGGCTCGTCGAGCAGGAGCAGGTCCGGCTCCGAGAACAGCACGGCGGCGAGCGCGACGCGCATGCGCCAGCCGCCGGAAAAATCGGAGCAGGGGCGCTGCTGCGCGGCCTCGTCGAAGCCGAGCCCGTGCAGGACGGTCGCGGCCCGGGCCGGGGCGGAATGGGCGTCGATGTCGGCCAGCCGCGTGCCGATCTCGGCGATGCGGAGCGGGTCGGTCGCGGTCTCCGATTCCGCCAGCAGCGCGGCGCGTTCCGTGTCGGCGGCGAGCACGACCTCGATCAGCGTCTCGGGCCCGCCCGGCGCCTCCTGCGCCACGCCGCCGATGCGCATGCCGCGCGGCATGCCGACCGAGCCGCCCTCGGGCGACAGTTCGCCGGTGATGATCCGGAACAGCGTCGTCTTGCCGGTTCCGTTGCGGCCGACGAGCCCGACGCGCGAACCGTTCGGCAGCGCCGCGCCGGCCCTGTCGAGCAGGAGCCTCTCGCCGAGGCGGTAGGTGATGTCGTTGAGGGTGAGCATGACGCCGTTTAGGCGGCGAGTGGGTGCGGTGCAACGAGAAACGCGCGGAAAAAACACGTCATGAAAACGACATCCTCTCGCCACGCCGCCGCCGGCCGCTGACGTCACGCAGCGTCAGGCGGGTCAAGAGCCCGATTCGCCGCCGATTCCCAAGCGTCACCGAGAAGACCTCATGCAACTCGACCTTCGCCTCGCCGGACAGCGCCACGTATCCCTCGCCGCTGTGCTTGTCGTGATTCTTGGCGTCAGCCTCGCGACCGCAGCATCGGTGACCACGCTGCTGCATTGAATCGAGGCTCTGCAATCCTTGATTAACCATTTCGTGATCGGATTGGGCTGACGGGACGAGACGTCCCGCCATGGGAGTGTGGAAGCGTGTTCAGCCTCAGGTTCAGGCTTCCCCTCGTCATGTTCGGACTTGCCTGCCTCGCCGCTTTCGTGGTCGGCGCGGCTGCGTCCAATTCCGCCGCGTTCTGGGCAGAGGATGCTGCGCGCGCGCGTCTGAACGCGCTCGCGGGCAGCCATGTCCGCGCTCTCGAGCGACGCTGGACCCTGCTGCAGTCGGAACTCGCCGTGCAGGCGCGCAGCGCCTTCGCCGCCTCGTCCATCGAGGAGATCGGTAAATGGATGGAGCTTGGCGCCCATGATCTCAAGTCCATCGTCTCGCACTATCGGGGCGAGGGCGCGACGCCGCCGGCGGACCGGATAGCCAAGACCGGAGCAGACCACCACCATGCCTATTCATGGCGGCATGTCCCGATCCACCAGACCTACGCGTCGGCGCTGAAGCAGTTCAACTATGCCGATATATATCTCGTCGCGCCCAACGGTCGGGTGGTCTACAGCGTGGCCAAGGGTCCCGAGTTCGGACGCCTGCTGCACGAGCCGGAGCTCGCCGGGACCGGACTGGCGAAGGTCGTCGAGGCCGCCCGCGCCCTGCAGCCCCGACGGCAGACAGCGATCGATTTCGCGCCCTACGAACTGGCCGGCGGCGAGCCGCGCGCCTTCCTGGCGGAGCCGTTCTTCGACGCGGATAAGGGCGCGCCGGTCCTCGCCGGCGTCCTTGTCATCGCGATCAATTCCGGCCTCGTCGACGACGTCCTCGCCGCCAACGCGGCCGGCGCGGGACAGATCGGAACCTTCGTCGTCGGCGCCGACGGTTTCATGCGCTCGAATCCCGCGCTGCGCCGCGAGGCGTCGGCGCCGCGCGAGACGCTGGATCAGGGGCGGCTGGCCAGACTCGCGACGAACGGGCTGATCGACATGACCAGCCATGACGGAGCATCGCTGATCGCGACCGGCCGCAAGGTCGATCTCGGCGACTGGAGCTGGGCGCTCTGGTTGACGGAGCCCAAACGCGAGGCTTTCGCGATCGTCGGCAAGATCAGGCTGTCCATCGTGCTCGCCGGGCTGATCGTGCTGGTCCCGCTGCTGGTCTTCGCGGTGTTGCTCGGCGCCTCGGTGGCGCAGCCGATCGCCGGCCTGTCCGCCGCGCTCTCGGGCATCGCCGCCGGCCGCAGGGACCAGGTCATTCCGGGCGCGAAACGGCGCGACGAGATCGGCGCCATCGCCGACGCGGTGGAGCGCATCAGGGCCAACATGGCGGCAGAGGAGCTCAGGCGGGAGCGCGAACGCGAGCGCCTGGGCGACGAGGAGCAGCAAAGGCGGGCCTCCCTGCTGGCCGATCTCGCCGCCGATCTGGAGCGCTCCGTCGCCGGCGTCACCGGCGCCGTCTCCACCGCGGCCGAGGAACTGAGCGTGACCGCCAACCAGCTCTCGAGCGGCGCCGGCGAGACGCAGGCCAACGCCGGCGCCGTGCACGCGGCGACCTCGCGCGCCGTCACGAGCATCGGCTCGATCGAACAGGCCGCGCAGGCCCTGCGTGGCGCGATCGACCGTCTCGACGGCGACATGCAATCCTCCGACCGGGCGGCCCGCGCCGTGCGCGACCGCGCCGACGAGATGGGGGTGGTGGTCGATGGGCTCGCCGCCGGCGCCGCGCGCGTCTCCGCCGTGATCGGCCTGATCTCGGAAATCGCCGAGCAGACCAACCTGCTGGCGCTGAACGCCACGATCGAGGCGGCGAGAGCGGGCGAGGCGGGGCGAGGCTTCGCCGTCGTGGCCTCGGAGGTGAAGGGCCTGTCGGGCCAGACGGCGCGCGCCATCGACGACATCTCGCGCCAGATCGCGGCCATGAAC
>JAKFWE010000498.1 GCA_021732895.1 Allobosea sp.
GCTATGGCGACGTCGAGTTCGTGCCCTGGCAGATCGGGGCGACGATGTAGGGTTCTTCCTTCTCCCCTCGGGGGAGAATGTGGCCCTGCGCAGCCGGGTCGGATGAGGGCAGACCGGGTGAACGGGATCGAGATCAGCGTCCGCGCCTCGGCGCGGCCCTCATCCGTCAGCGCTCCGCGCTGCCACCTTTTCCCCCGAGGGGAGAAGGAAAGAACCC
The DNA here is from genome assembly GCA_021732895.1 of Allobosea sp. Taxonomy (GTDB): domain Bacteria; phylum Pseudomonadota; class Alphaproteobacteria; order Rhizobiales; family Beijerinckiaceae; genus Allobosea. Next base: position 218 of record JAKFWE010000498.1, read on the forward strand.
CCGCAGCCGCTCCCCCAGCCCCGCGATCCGCTCCGCGCTCACATTCGCGATCGCCACCCGAAGATGCCGTTCCTGTCCGGGGCCGAAATAGGGTCCCGGCAGCGCCAGCACGCCGCGCTCCGCGACCAGCCGCCGCGCCACCTCGGCCGCCGGCGCATCCCCGAACGGATGCGCCACATAGGCGAAATAGGCGCCGGCGGCGAGCACGCGCCATCCGTTCAGCGGCGCCATCGCCTCGCGAAACAGCGCCGCGCGGGCGTTGATCTCGGTGCGTTTGGCCTCGCGCCAGCCTCGGACGCCGTCGATGCCCCACGTCACGGCGGCCTGTCCGGCGCGCACCGGGCTGATCTGGACGCAGTCGAGCACCTTGCCGATCTGCGCGACGACGGGCTCTCCGGCCGTGATCGCGCCCAGCCGCCAGCCCGGCACGGCATAGGCCTTCGAGAAGCTGTAGAGCCCGATCAGGGTCTCGCGCCAATCGCTTGCGGCGAAGACCTCATGCGGTCTGGCGACGCCTTCGGGCAGGAAATCGCGATAGGTCTCGTCGAGCACGAGCCAGATGCCGCGCCTTTGGCAGAGTTCGGCGAAGGCCGCGATCGTCGCCGGCGGATAGACCGCGCCGGTCGGATTGTTCGGGCTCACCAGCACGATCGCGCGGGTGCGCCCGTCGATCAGTTCTTCGGCGTCGGCGACAGCCGGCACGAAGCCGGCCGCCGGGTCGCAGGGCAGAGGCCTCGGCTCGACGCCGAGCATGGTCAGCGTCATCTCGTGGTTGAAATACCACGGCGTCGGCAGCAGCACGTTGTCGCCCGCGCGCGCCAGCGCCATCATGGTGACGACATAGGCCTGGTTGCAGCCGGATGTGATGATCGTTTCGTGCGCGCCGATGCGGCTGCCGTAGATCGTCGACACCTCGGCGGCATAGGCCTCGCGCATCCTTGCGTCGCCGGTGATCCCGCCGTAGCGGGCGCTGTCGGGCCGCGCCGCCGCCTCCGCCAGACGTTGCAGCAGCGCTTCCGGCGGGGCCGAGCCCGGCACGGCCTGCGACAGGTCGATCAGCGGCCCGGCGGCGCCGTCATAGGCCCGCGCCCAGCCCTGCGCCTGCGGGATCGGCGGCGTGCCGGTGTCGAGGAGATCGGGGTTGAGATCGGCCATGCCCGCGCAGCTTTGGTGTCCCGGCCGGCCGGCGTCAATCGCGTCCGCTACGAAATCGCGAGCCGCATCAATCTTTTGGACGCGGCGGCGCAGGCGCCCCATATCTCCGGTGACGGAGGCGAGGGACCCGACGCATGCAGGACGGAAGCAACGACGCGATCGACGAGCTCCACGCGCTGCTCGACCGCTCGCGGGCGATCGTCGGCTTCACCGGCGCTGGCATCTCGACGGAATCGGGCGTGCCGGATTTCCGCACCCCGGGCTCGCCCTGGATGGTCCACAAGCCGATCCCGTTCGACGCCTTCGTGCAAAGCCGCGAGGCGCGCATCGAGGCGTGGCGGCGCAAATTCGCGATGGACGACCATTTCGCCGGCGCCGGGCCCAACCGCGGGCACCTGGCCCTGGCGCGTCTGGTCGAACAGGGTCGCTCGCCCGGCGTCATCACCCAGAACATCGACGGGCTGCATCAGGCGTCCGGCATCGCCGAAGACAGGATCGTCGAGCTTCACGGCAACGGCACCTACGCCACCTGTCTCAGTTGCGGCTGGCGGCACGAGCTGGCCGCGATCCGCCCCGCTTTCGAAGCGACCGGCGATCCGCCCGCTTGCGTGATGTGCGCCGGCGCGGTGAAGTCGGCGACGATCTCGTTCGGACAGGCCATGCCCCAGCCGCAGATGCGCCGCGCGCATGAGCTGACGCTGAAAGCCGACCTGTTTCTGGTCCTGGGTTCGTCGCTGGTGGTGTTTCCCGCCGCGACCTTTCCGGTCGTCGCCAGGCGCAACGGCGCCAGGCTCGTCATCGTCAACCGCGAGCCGACCGAGCTCGATCCGATCGCCGATCTGGTCGTTCGGGCCGAAATCGGGCCGGTGCTCGGCCGGCTTGCGTCCTGAGGAGGATCGCGACGAATTCCGGCGGCGGCTTCATGTGGACGGCGCGATGCGCGCTGTATCGCGACTCGGCGGTAATGCTATCGTGAAGGCCACGAATCAAGCCAATCGCGTGGGGGTGAGCGGCACATGTCCGACGAGTTCGGTGAGGGCGGGCGTCCACCACTGGGGCCGATCCAGTCGCTCAATCGCGTCATGCGCCTCGATGGCGGCGATGAGCTCTCGCACGGGGCCGGCTTCGAGATCGCGGGTTTCGTCAAGTGGTTCGACGTGTCCAAGGGCTACGGTTTCGTCGTGCCCGAGGATGGCGGCGCCGACATCCTGGTTCACGTCACCATCCTGAAGCGCGACGGCTTCAACGCCATCGCGGAAGGCGCCCGCATCGTGCTCGAGGCGGTCGAGAAGCCGCGCGGCCGGCAGGCGATCCGGGTTCTCTCGATCGACGCCGCCGCCGGCCGCCACCCCGCCGAACTGCCGCTGGCGCGCACCAACATCGCGGTGACGCCGACGAGCGGGCTCGAGCGCATGGTGGTGAAATGGTTCAACCGCCTGCGCGGTTTCGGTTTCGTCTCGAAGGGCGAGGGCCAGCCCGACATCTTCGTCCACATGGAGACGCTGCGGCGCTACGGCATCGTCGAGCTCGTTCCCGGCCAGACGGTGCTGGTGCGCTACGGACCTGGCGCCAAGGGCCTGATGGCCGCCGAGATCAGGCTGGAGCAGGGTGGCCCGCCGAGCTCTCATTGACGATGCGCAGCCGCCCGGCTCGATAGCGCGAGCAGCCGCCATGTATAGCGACGAACTCGGGACGCTTCTCGAGCTGGAGCAGACGCTGCGCGGCAAGATCGCGCTGCTGGTCGCCGCCGCGGATCATCCGGCCGGATATTCTGCGCCTCCCGGTGCCGCGATGGCCATGGCCGACGAGGCGATCGCGGCGTGGTGCGACGGCGGCGAGGAGGATCAGGACATGCGGGCCTTCAGGCCGCTTTCGCCGCTACAGCAGGCTCTGGCCGACCATCGCATGGTCGTCGACCGGATCGTCGATCTGCGCGACCGGCGCCTGTCCTGAGCCGCGAGACGACAGCGGCCCGGCCGTCCCCGTCAGATCGCGAACGAGGTCCCGCAGCCGCATGAGGCGGTGGCGTTCGGGTTGGTCACCTTGAACGACTGCCCGACGAGGTCATCGACGAAGTCGATCGTGCATCCGGCCAGGAGATCGAGCGAGGTCGCGTCGATCAGCACGGTTGCGCCGTCCCTCTCGATCACGAGGTCGCCGGGCGCTGTCTCGCGATCGACGTCGAAAATATACTGGAAGCCCGAACAGCCGCCGCCGGCGACGCTCACGCGCAGCATCGAACCGGGCGGCTCCTGCGCCATCACGGCGTTGATCCGGCTCGCGGCCTTGCCGGTGACGGCGACCGCGCGGGCGTCTGCTGCGATCTCGGTCGTCATGGCTCACTCCTCGACTCGGTTGCGCCTTGCGCCCCCGTCCTCGACCAAGGTAATTGCGCCGCGACGCCGCGACAAGGATGGCGTCGCGACGGGTCGGCCATGCCTGAGCGACACAGCCTCGAGATCGAGCCCGATCGCGAACCCGGCGAGCGCTGGCGCGCGGCCTACGCCAGCCGCTCCGGGCGCAGCCGGGGCCGGCTGATCGACGAGCCGGGCTCGGCCACGCGCAACCAGTTTCAGCGCGACCGCGACCGCGTCATCCACTCCACCGCCTTCCGCCGGCTCAAGCACAAGACCCAGGTCTTCGTCTCCCACGAGGGCGATCACTACCGTACCCGGCTGACGCACACGATCGAGGTGGCGCAGATCGCGCGGGCGCTGGCTCGCGCGCTCGGCCTCGACGAGGACCTGGCCGAGGCGCTGGCGCTGGCCCATGATCTCGGCCACACGCCCTTCGGCCATACCGGCGAGGATGCGCTCGACGCCTGCATGGCCGGCTTCGGCGGCTTCGATCACAACGCCCAGACCCTGCGCATCGTCACGAGCCTGGAGCGGCGCTATGCCGGCTTCGACGGCCTGAACCTGACCTGGGAGACGCTGGAGGGGCTGGTCAAGCACAATGGCCCGCTGACGGACCCGGCAGGCCGGCCGATCGGGCGCTATGCGCGCGTCGGCCTGCCGGCGGCGATCCGCGACCACCA
>JAKFWE010000426.1 GCA_021732895.1 Allobosea sp.
GACCTTGCAGACGATGGGCGGCCTCACCGTGGCGCAGACCTTCGCCTGCTGCGGCGGCGCCGGCGGCGGCGGCGCCGAGAAGACCTTGCGCACGATGCCGAGCTCGCCCTTCGGATGGACCGAGAGCAGCGCCGAGGCCGCAGCCTCCGCATTGCCGCCGAGCAGCGCCCGCAGCACGAAATAGAGACCGAGCACGGCGACGCCGGAGATCGCCGCCACCGACCAGACCGGAACCCTGAAGCGCGCCGCCTGCGACGCGAGCGCCTTGCCCTGCCAGCGCGGCGAAAGCTCCGGATCGGCCTGCTTCACGCGGCGCAGCGTCTCGAACAGGTTGCGCTGGATCATCTGCAGACTGGCCGCGCCCCCCGACGAGGTGCGATGGACGCCTTCGAACCCCAGCGCCAGGCAGGCATGCATCAGTTCGAGCAGGTCGTAGTTGACCGAGGGGTCGGCCTTGGCCCTGTCGAGTTCCTCGAAGAACCGGACGCCGCCGACGCGCTCCCCGAAAAAACGCGAGAGCATGCTGTATTGCGTCCAGACGTGCCGATCCTCGCCGGGGATGTTCTGGACGATGTCGTCGGCGACGGCGCAGAGCACGTATTTCGCGATGCGGGTCTGCTCGGCGGAGGCCCCGGTCGCCCGGATCTCGTGCTCGAAGGCGTCGATCGTCTCGCCCACCTGACCCAGCAACTGCGCCGGCGGCGCGCTGCTCAGCGACGAGCGCAACCGGCCGAGAAGCAGCAGCAGCGGACCGGCGGCGCGCAGCAGCGGGTTGGCGTTGGGGGTGATCAGCTGTTGTCGCAGCGGGAAGGGCGAGCCGGCGGCGGCCGGCGGCGGCGGCTGGCGCGGCGCGGCGGCAGCCGATAGCCACTCGTCGCCGCTGCCGGGCACGCCGGGAGACGCGCTGGCCGGCGCCGGCGCTGGCGGAGCCGATGATGCGGGGGGCAGTGGCGGCGGCGCGCGGCGGCCGGCCGGATTCGGCCTGATGATGGTCCGGGCCGAGCGGCCGAACGGATCGGACGGCGAACCCGGATCGCTCATCGCCGCCCCTCCAGCACGGCCCACAGCTCCATCTCGAGATCGGGCCAGTCACCGGAGAAATGCATGCCGATCGAGCTCGCCGTGCTGAATTCGGGCCAGAGCGGCGAGGTCCGGTCGAGGTAGAAATAGACATGGTCGGTCAGGGCGCGGATCTGCGGCGGCGGGGTCGGCAGATGCACGAGAGCGATGCCCGGCAGATGGGCGTGGACGATCTCGTTCATCTTGGTGTTGGGGCCGATCTTGAAGAGCTGCGGGAACTGCGCCTGGATCTCGGTCAGGGGCCGCCGCGCCGCGACCTCCAGCACCAGGTTCGCGTTGCGCATCAGCGAGCGGTCCCGGATCGTCGACATGAAGGCGTTCGGCGCCCGCTCGACGATCTCCAGACGGATCGCGCGCCGGCCGAGCTGCGCCGAGAGGAAGTCCTGGATGTCTCGAATGACCGGGGTGAAGCAGCCCTCGAGATCGTCATGGTCATAGGCAGGGTAGTCGCGGGCGCGCCGCTCGGCCGTGGTGAAGGTCGCGAGCTCTCCGGCGATGGCGAGCAGCGTCGTGAACAGCCGCTCGGGATGGACGAAGCGCGAGCCGCGCATGTGTTTGAGCACCGGGATGTGCCGGTTCAGCATCTGAAGCACGAAATAGTCGGCGCTTTGCAACCCGCCCCCCGCTGTCGGATCGGCGGCGTAGCGCGCCAGCTCCTCCAGCTTGTTGTCGATCCAGCCGATGACGCGGTCGATCCAGCCGTCGATCACGGGATAGGCGTGGCAGACCAGCACAGGCGGCGCGAATTTCTCGTCGAACAGGATGGCGCGGTCGCGGACTTCGAGGATGCGCCCGAGCGCCAGCCCGACGAAGCCGGCCTTGGCCGTGCGGCGCAGTTCGAGCGCCATGCGCGGATGGGCGACGTCGATCTCCTCCTCGATCCGCAGCGAGGCGGTCGAATCGATCAGCATCTCGGTCGCCGGCGCAAAGCGGCTGGCGCTGCCGTTCAGGCTGTCCTCGACCTCGCGCGTGTTGGACGCCGCCAGCGGCAGCGACAGCCAGGCGATCTGGCCGGCGGCGTTCTCGGGCGCCTCGATCGCAGCCGGCAGCGGGCTGTTGTCGGGCATCGCGAAGGGCGTCCCGTCCGGCATCACGCCGGCCGCGCGCCTGAGCCCGATCTTGCTCTGCTGCGCGAGGTCGCGGTCGATCTCGAGCATGGAGAAACCCCATGGGTACGGCGTGACGTGGCGAACGCGGCTTTCGAGCAGGTTTTCGAGATAGCGGTCGCTCTGCTGCAAATGATGCGGACGCAGGAACAGGCCTTCCGACCACACGACCTTGCTGTACCAAGACATCCGGCTCTCTCTGCCCTGCACTGCGCTGCGTCACCCTATACGGCGTGGCCTGAGGCGTCACTACCGCCGCAGTCTTCGGGGCGGCGCCAGCAGCGGAACGGCAAGAATTCGCCCGCAGCCGTCGCGACGGGCCACGATCGCCGCGCCGCCTGGCGTTGACTTCTCTCGCCGGCGCGCCGAATCTGGCGTTAATCGACAGTGCTAGGTCGGGCGAGGACGTCATGCCGAAGGGACCAGCGGCCCGCATTCTCGACCCCGTGCTCCATCCGCTGCCTGGCGTGCTGCAGCCCGGCCCGGGCAGCCCGAATGTGCTGATCGGCAACCTGCCGGCCTGGCGCGGCGTCCCTGCCGGAGCGGCCGCCGCGATCCAGGGCGCCAAGGCCGCATCCGACGCCGTATTGCAGGCGGCGCAGGCCGCGACGGTCGCGGCTGCGGGCACGCCGGGCGCCCCGGCTGCCGTCACGGCGGAGGAGACCGCCAAAGCCACGGCCGGCGCGAGCATGGGTTCGATGATCTCGGGGGCTGCGGGCGGCGCAGACATCCATATCTGCCTGACGCCGCTCGGGCCGCTGCCGCTGCCGACCCACGGCCCCGGCGTCGTCATCGACGGTTCGCAGACCGTGCTGATCAACAACCTGCCGGCATGCCGTGTCGGCGACACCATCGTCGAGGCGCTGGGGCCGCCCAACAAGATCGCGATGGGTCACCCAAATACGATCATCGGCCCGTGAGGCGTCGGCCGCGCCGCGGCCGGGCGTCGCGGACGACGGGGGCCGTCAGACCGACCGGCTTCTGATCGACGCGGCGGCGGTCCGCGCGGTTCGCTCCCGGAGCGGCAGAGACGGGATGGCGCGACCGCCCTTCAGCGCCCTCCGCGATCGTAGCATTCGGCGAAATACAGCATGAACGCGTCCACCAGACCGTCCTCATAGGGCGCCGTCTTGGCGTCCCAGCGCGCGACATAGGCGTCCCACAGCTTCGCCTTGCGCGAGCCGATCAGCGATTCGAGCCCGCGCTCGGGCGGCATGCTTTCGGCCACCGCCTGCGGATCGAGGTCTTCCACCAGCATGCGCAGCGCATGCTGCATGGCCGAATAAGTCTTGATCTGGTGGACCTTGAGATCCTTGAAACTGTCCTCGAAGGCCCGCCTGGCGTCGAGATAGCCGCTGGTCGGCCGGCCGAAGATCAGCGCCATCGCGTCGTCGACCGTCGGCGAGAACTTGAGCGGGTTGTTGTCCTGCGCCTGGATCATCGTCTGGTTGGCGCTGCGCGCGATCCGCTTGCTTTCGGCGCGCGCCGCCAGAAGCTGCTTCAGTTCGGCGGCGACGACGCGGATCAGCGCGCCGAGCTCCTCGGCGAAGGCGCCCGGATCCTGCACGGTGAGCGCCTGCGGCGGCAGGCCGGCGCCCTTGGCGAAGCGATGCAGGAATTCGCCCGTCGCAATCGCCGGCATGGCGGGCGACGGCGCAGGCGCGGACGGAGCGAAGGCGGCCTGGGCATGCGGCGCCGCATCCGGCGCAGGGCGCGGATCAGCCCATGGATCGGCCGCCGGCTGGGCGTGCGGCGGGCGGCGCGGCGTCGGAATCGGCGCGGGCTGCTCGACCGGGACCGGCGGTGGCGGCTGATAGGGCGCCCAGGCGAAATCGTCCTTCGGGCCGGCCGAGGGCGGCTGGAATGGCGGCTCTGGCGCCGGCAGCGGCCCGGGCAGGTCGGCGGCCCAGTCGATGAAGCCGGCATGGACCGGGCGATGGTTCTGCGGCGGCGACAGGTCGCGCCGCGGAATCGGCGGCGCCTCTTCGCCGCTGTCCGCCCAGAGCTGGTCGGGCCGCAGCGGCTCGGCCGCCGCCTGCGCCGGCCCGGCGGCGGCGACCTCGACGCCGTCGATCGCGACCGCGATCAGGTAGTGGCCGATCTCCAGCCGATCGCCATGGCGCAGCCGGTAGGGCGACTGAACCCGGTGGCTCGCGCCGTTGACGTAGGTGCCGTTAGTGGAAACGTCGCTCAGCCAGTAGGCCCCGTCG
>JAKFWE010000425.1 GCA_021732895.1 Allobosea sp.
CGTCGCCTGCCATCTCCATGAGCCTGCCGCGGCGGAGGTCGCGAAGCCAGCGTGAACGACTTTGACCGTCATCCCGGACAAGCCGCGAAGCGGCGCCGAGCCGGCATCCATGCCTGAACCGCTCCGGCATGGATCCCGGGTCTTCGCTTCGCTCCGCCCGGGATGACGGCGCCTGTTTTCGAATCGTCGCCCAGGAGACCAGACATGACCCGCGCCGCCGCCATCGCCCATGCGCAGGACTATTTCGATTCCGGCGCCTTCAAGGCCGATCTGACGCGCCTCGTCGCGATGCCGACCGAGAGCCAGAACCCCGAGCGCGCGCCGGTGCTGGCGGCCTATCTCGACACCGAGATGCGCCCGCTGCTCGAGGGCCTCGGCTTCACCTGCAGGATGCTGACGCATCCGAAGGCGCGCGGGCCGTTCCTGTTCGCCGAGCGCTTCGAGGATGCCGCGCTGCCGACGATCTTCGGCTATGGCCACGGCGACGTCATTCGCGGGCTCGATGCGCAGTGGAGCGAGGGCCTGTCGCCCTGGACGCTGACCGAGCGCGGCGACCGCTGGTATGGCCGCGGCGTCGTCGACAACAAGGGCCAGCACGTCATCAACATCAACGCCCTGCGCGCGGTGCTGGAAACGCGCGGGAGGCTCGGTTTCAACGCGAAATACCTGATCGAGATGGGCGAGGAGTGCGGCTCGCCGGGCCTGCGCGAACTCTGCGCCGAGCAGGCGGAGCTGTTCCGGTCGGACGTGCTGATCGCGTCGGACGGTCCGCGCCTCAACGCCGAGCGCCCGACGATCTTCCTCGGCTCGCGCGGCGGGGTCACCTTCGACCTGACGATCACGGCCCGCGAGGGCGGCCATCATTCCGGCAACTGGGGCGGCATCCTGTCGGATCCGGCGATCCAGCTCGCCCACGCCATCGCCTCGATCGTCTCGCCGACCGGCCAGATCCGCATCCCCGAATGGGTTCCCTCGGAGCTGCCCGAGGCGGTGCGCGCGGCGCTGGCCGACTGCGAGATCGACGGCGGCCCCGACGGCCCGGAGATCGATCCGAACTGGGGCGAGCCCGGCCTGTCCCCGGCCGAGCAGGTCTTCGGCTGGTGTTCGTTCGATGTGCTGGCGATGAAATCTGGCGTGCCGGAGACGCCGGTCAACGCCGTGCCGCCGAGCGCCTGGGCGCGCTGCCAGCTCCGCTTCGTCGTCGGCGTCGATCCGACCGAGACGCTGCCGGCGCTGCGCCGGCATTTCTCACGACATGGCTTCGGCATGGTCGAGGTCACGCTCGCCCGCGACGAGATCTTCAATGCGACGCGGCTCGATCCCGAGGACGCATGGGTGCGCTGGGCCATCGACTCGGTCGCGAGATCGACCAACAAGAAGCCGGCGCTGCTGCCCAATCTGGGCGGCTCGCTGCCCAACGACATCTTTTCCGAGATCCTCGGCCTGCGCACCATCTGGGTGCCGCATTCCTATCCGGGCTGCTCGCAGCATGCGCCAGACGAGCACCTGCCCGTCGCCATCGCCCGCGAAGGGCTGGCGATGATGGCCGGGCTCTACTGGGATCTCGGCGAGGGCAGGACGCCGCCGCTTTGAACCTCACTCCATAGGCTGGCGCGGGTCGCGGCCCGGCGGAAGCTCGACTGGCGGCGACGGCGGTGTCCGCGGCGGGGCCGGCGGCGGCGCCTCGGCGGGAGGCTCGACCGGAATGCCGATCGGCTCGGCGTCCGGCGGCTGCTCGACCGGCGGCGCGGGCGGGACTTCCGTCGGCGTCAGCGGCGGCGCCTCCGGCGGCGGCGTCGGAACTGCCGGCGCGCCGCCGGCCTGGATGTGACTTGGCGTCGTCATGGCGTGCATCGCGGAACCTCTTTCGCCATCAACGCGAAGCGACGGCGAATGTTCGCACGCGCGGGACGCCCGAAATCAGCGGGTCGAGGCCTCGTGCGACCGTGCGACCATACGACGTGAAAAAGGGGCCGGATGTTCCCGCCCCGTTCTCAGACGCTTCCTGCTAAGTCATTGAAATCCGTGGTGGGTGATGTAGGGCTCGAACCTACGACCCGCTGATTAAGAGTCAGCTGCTCTACCAACTGAGCTAATCACCCATACGCCACGACGCGCACAACCCTTTTTGCGGCGCAAGCCGCGACGGGCAGGCGCGCCGTTTAGCAAAGCCCCCCTGCCCTGTCCACCCGCCGGCGGCAAAAATCGGCGGCGGCCGCGTCACGCCGCTCGACGATCGAGCAGATGGTAAAGCGCGATCGCGCCGAAGGTCGCCGTGCCGATGCCGCCGAGCTCGAAACCGAAGATCGGCAGCTTCAGGTCGCCGGCGCCGAGGATCAGCGCGGTCGCGACCGTGAGCAGGTTCTTCGCATCCGAGAAATCGACCTTGTTCTCGACCCAGATGCGGCCGGCGGCCGCCGCGATCAGCCCGAACACGACGATGGCCAGTCCACCGAGCACCGCCAGCGGGATCGTTCCGATCATCGCGCCGAATTTCGGCGAGAAGCCGAGCGCCAGCGCGATGATGCCGGCGGCGACGAAGACGAGCGTCGAATAGACCCGCGTCACCGCCATCACGCCCATGTTCTCGGCGTAGGTGGTGACGCCGGTGCCGCCGCCGGAGCCCGAGATCATCGTCGCGAGACCGTCGGCCATGAAGGCCCGGCCGATCAGCGGGTCGAGGTTGCGGCCGGTCATCGCCGCGATGCCCTTGATATGCCCCAGATTCTCCGCGACCAGAATCAGCGCCACCGGCGCGATCAGCGCCATGGCGCCGAAATCGAAGACCGGCGCGGTGAAATTCGGCAGCCCGATCCAGGCGGCGGCGCCGACGCGGCTGAAATCGACGCCCGGCGCGCCGAACGCAGACGCGGTCGCGGCATAGACGAGATAGGCCGCCAGCCCGCCGATCAGCACCGGCAGCCGCTGCGCCAGGCCGCGCCCGTAGACCGCCACCAGCGCCACCGCCAGCACGGTGAACAGCGCCATCCACTTGGCGTAGGCGCTGGCCGAGACCATGTTGATCGCCACGCTCGTCAGATTGAGCCCGATCGCCGCGACCACCGCGCCGGTGACGACGGGCGGGAGCAGCCGCTCGATCCAGCCCGTGCCGACGACCTGCACCAGAAGCCCGATCGCGGCGTAGAGCGCCCCGCAGGCGATGATGCCGCCGAGCGCGACGCCGATGTTGGCGTTGGGCCCGGTTCCTGCGTAGCCGGTGGCCGCGATGACCACGCCGATGAAGGCGAAGGAGGAGCCGAGATAGCTCGGCAGCCGCCCCGCCGTGATCACGAAGAACAGCAGCGTCGCGATGCCCGAAAAGAAGATCGCGACATTCGGATCGAACCCCATCAGGATCGGCGCCAGCGCCGTCGCGCCGAACATGGCGACGACGTGCTGCAGCCCGGCGATGAAGCTCTGGCCGGCGGGCAGGCGCTCGTCCGGCATCACCGTTCCCGAGGTCGAGAGGCTCCAGTTCGGAAAATAGGCCATGGCGCAGCGTCTCCAGCGGGCGCGGCGATCGGCGCCGGCGCGTTCTCCGGAGCGATGAGGAGCAAGGATCGGGCCTTTGCCAAGCCCAAAGCGCGCGGCTTTCCACACAATGCGGGGATCAGCTCGCCAGCCGCTGCGCCACCGATGCGGCAAAAGGTCTCGAAAGCCACGCGCAGTGTCGTGGATCAAAATCAAGATTGGCTGAACGAAGGCGGGGCCGGCGCACGCCGAACCCGCCCCCGGAGCCGGCGCGCCCTACTCCGCCGCCGCCTGCGAATGGACCCGCGCGCCGCGCGCCACCAGCTTGTTCAGCGCCACGAGATAGGCCTTGGCCGAGGAGACCAGCGTATCCGGGTCGGCGCCGCGGCCGCTCACCGACGCGCCGCCCGAGGACAGCCTGACCGTGACCTCCGCCTGCGCGTCGGTTCCCTCGGTCACGGCATGGACCTGGTAGAGCTCGAGCACCGCCTCATGCGGCACGATCGCCTTGATCGCGTTGAAGACGGCGTCGACCGGGCCGTTGCCCTCGGCCTCCTCGGTGACGACGCGGCCTTCGACGTCGAGCTTCATGGTGGCGCGCTGCGGCCCGCGCGTGCCGGCGATCACGGTCAGCGAGACCAGCTTCACCAGATCATGCGCCGAGGCGATGTTCTCATCGACCAGCGCCTCGATATCCTCGTCATAGACGTGCTTCTTGCGGTCGGTCAGCGCCTTGAAACGCGTGAAGGCGTCCTCGAGCTGGTTGTCGCCGAGCTCATAGCCCATCTCCTTCAGCTTTGAGCGGAAGGCGGCGCGGCCGGAATGCTTGCCCATCACCAGCGAGGTCTTCGACACGCCGACCGATTCCGGCGTCATGATCTCGTAGGTCTGGGTGTGCTTCAGCATGCCGTCCTGATGGATGCCG
>JAKFWE010000336.1 GCA_021732895.1 Allobosea sp.
TGAGTGGGTGTCGAGCGGCTATTGCGGTCCCGCTCCCTGGCTCGCGATCGTCGGGCTGGGCGAGGACGGGCGGGCCGGGCTGACGGCCGCCGCGCAGGCCGCGCTGGACGGGGCCGAGCTCGTCGTCGGCGGCGCGCGGCATCTGGCGCTGGTCGCGCCGCTCGCGCACGAAACGCTGGTCTGGCCGAGCCCGCTCTCCGGGGCGTTCCCGACCCTGCTGGCGCGGCGCGGCCGAAAGACCTGCGTGCTGGCCTCGGGCGATCCGTTCCATTACGGCGTCGGCGTGCAACTGGCCGCGATCGCGCCGGCGGCCGAGCTGCAGGTTTTTCCGCAGGCCTCGTGCTTCAGCCTGGCCTGCGCCCGGCTCGGCTGGGGCCAGGCCGACTGCGCGCTGGTCTCGCTGCATGGCCGGGCGCTGGAGCGGATCGTGCCGCACCTGCAACCGGGCGCGCGCGTTCTGGCGTTGTCCTGGGACGCGACGACGCCGGAAAGGCTGGCGCGGTTCATGGCGGCGCGCGGTCTCGGCGATACGGCGATGACGGTCATGGAGGCCCTGGGCGGGCCGCGCGAGCGCATCCGCGCCGCCCGGGCCGGGAGCTTCGCGCTCGACGCCATCGACCCGCTCAACCTGATCGCGCTCGACATCGCCGCCGGCGCCGGCTCGCGCATTCTGCCGCTCTCCTGCGGGCTCGACGAAAGCTGGTTCGCGCATGACGGGCAGATCACCAAGGCGGATATCCGCGCCATCACGCTGTCGGCGCTCAGCCCTCGCGCCGGCGAACTCCTGTGGGATGTCGGCGCGGGCTCGGGTTCGGTCGGGCTGGAATGGGCGCTGCGACACCCGCGCAACCGCGCGATCGCGTTCGAGGCGAAGCCCGGGCGGGCGGCGCGGATCGCGTCCAACGCCATGTCGCTGGGGGCCCTGCCGCTGACGGTCGTCGAAGGGCGTGCGCCCTCCAGCTTCGCCGGCCAGCCGGCGCCGGACGCGATCTTCATCGGCGGCGGCGTCACGGCGGACGGCGTCTTCGAAGCTGCGTTCTCGGCGCTGAAGCCCGGCGGCCGGCTCGTCGCCAATGTCGTGACGCTTGAGGGCGAGGCGCGGCTCGCCGCCCTGTTTTCGGCCCATGGCGGCACGCTGCGCCGGATCGGCGTCGCGCATCTCGACAGGGTCGGCCCGCTGCATGGCTGGCGAACCGCCATGCCGGTGACGCAATGGCGCGTGGCCAAGCCGTGACCGGGAGACGCGTCATCGCCGGCGTCGGCCTGCGCCCCGGCGCGAGCGCGGACGAAATCCGCGCCTGCCTCGATCTGGCGCTCGACGCCGCGCGGCTCCGGCCTGACGCCATCGGCCGCATCGCGACACTGCGCGCCCGCTCCGACGAACCGGGGCTGGTCGCTCTGGCCACCGGGCTTCGGGCCGAGATCGTGGCGATTCCCGATGAGGCGCTGAAGGGTTTCGAGGCGGCCTGCGCCACGCGCTCGACCCGGATCGCCGCGCTCTACGGCGTCGGCTCGGTGGCGGAGGCCGCGGCGCTCGCCGCGGCCGGACCGGGCGGGGCGCTGGTCCAGCCGCGCGTCGCCACGGCCCGCGTCACCTGCGCGCTGGCGCGAGGGGCCGGAGAGCCGGCGTCATGAGCGTGCATTTCATCGGCGCCGGCCCCGGCGCGCCCGACCTCATCACCCTGCGCGGGCGCGACCTGATCGCCTCCTGCCCGGTCTGCCTCCATGCCGGCTCGCTGATCCCGCCTGCGATGCTCGGCTGGTGCCCGGCCGGCGCGCGCATCGTCGACACCGCGCCGCTCGACCTCGACGCGATCATCGCCGAAATGGCCGCCGCCGATGCGGCCGGGCAGGACGTGGCGCGGCTGCACTCGGGCGATCTTTCGATCTGGAGCGCCTGCGGCGAACAGATGCGCCGGCTCGACGCGCTGCGCATCCCCTACACCGTGACGCCGGGCGTCCCGGCCTTCGCCGCCGCCGCCGCCAGCCTGAAGCGCGAGCTGACCCTGCCCGGCGTGGCGCAATCCCTGGTCCTGACCCGGACCTCGGGACGGGCGAGCGCGATGCCGGAACGCGAGACGCTGGCCGCCTTCGCCGCCTCGGGCGCGACGCTGGCGATCCATTTGTCGATCCACGTCATCGAGCAGGCGTCCGCGGAGCTTGCGCCCTTCTACGGCGCCGACTGCCCTGTCGCGGTCGTCTTCAGGGCCTCCTGGCCGGACGAACGGATTTTACGGGGGACGCTGGCTTCGATTTCGACGGAGGTCCGCGCGGCCGGGCTCGAGCGCACCGCGCTGATCCTGGTCGGCCCCGCGCTCGCATCCGACGACTTCGGCGAGAGCGCGCTCTACTCGGCGGGCTACGACCGACGGTTCAGGCCGGGAGGCGGGGTGTGACGATGCCCTCCGTTCTTCGTCCTTGCGAGCGCAGCGAAGCAATGCGGCGTTTCGCGCCGCCCTCTGGATTGCTTCGCTGCGCTCGCAAAGACGGGGACATAGCGGCCTCAACCCACTGGCTTGAACGGCGTTCGCGCCAGCAGCCCGCCCTCCCGGTCGAAGACCGCGATCTCGAGCTCGGCCTCGGCAGCCAGCGTGCGGGCGGCCCGCGCCCAGGCGTGCCCGGAGACGACCTGCGCCAGCGGCAGGCCGGCGGCCTGCGCCCGCTGCAGCACCTCCAGCGCGGTGTTGGCCTGTGGAACCCAGCCGGCGAAGGCTTCGTCGGCGCCGGCCTCGCGCGCGCGCTCCGAAAGCCAGGCGAAATCGACCGGCCCGGCGCGCGAATGCAGGTCGAGCAGGCCCTGGCCGAGCTTGACCATCTTGGCGAAGCCGCCGGCGATCGTGACGCGCCTGACCGGATGGCCGCGCAGATATTTCAGCATGCCGCCGGCGAAATCGCCCATGTCGATCAAAGCCTGTTCGGGCAGGCCGTGCAGGCGGGCGACGGCGGCCTCGGAGGTCGCGCCCGTCGCTCCGGCGACGTGGCTGAGGCCGGCGGCGCGGGCGACGTCGATGCCGCGGTGAATGGAATGGATCCAGGCGGCGCAGGAATAGGGAATGACGATGCCGGTCGTGCCGAGGATCGACAGCCCGCCGACGACGCCGAGACGCGGGTTCATGGTCTTTCGGGCGATCGCCTCGCCGCCCGGAATGGACAGCGTGACGGTGACGTCGCGCGGCCCGCTGCTGAGCGCCTGCGCCGCGGCCAGCGCCTGCCGGATCATTTCGCGCGGCGCCGGGTTGATCGCCGGTTCGCCGACCGGCAAAGGCAGTCCGGGCAGCGTGACCGCGCCGACGCCCTCGCCGGCCCGGAAGACGACGCCCGCGCCCGCCGCCGCAGGCCCGAGGCGCGCGATGACCGTCGCGCCATGGGTGACGTCGGGGTCGTCGCCGGCGTCCTTGACGATGCCGGCTTCGGCGCCGTCGGGCAGGACGGCGTGTCTCGCGAGCGCGAAGGCCGGGCGCTGGCCACCGGGCAGCGCGATCTCCACGGGGTCGGGGAACTCGCCCGTGACCCAGCCGAGATAGGCCGCCTTGGCGGCGGCCGTGGCGCAGGCCCCGGTCGTCCAGCCGCGCCTGAGCGGGCCTGTCGGCATGTCGTCCATGACGGCGTGCATAGCGCAGGCGCGTGCCGGCGTCATGCGGAGACGCGCCCGTGAGCGCGCCGGGCCTCATCGTCGCCGCGCCGCGTTCGGGCTCGGGCAAGACCACCGTCACGCTCGGCCTGCAACGCGCGCTGGTGCGACGCGGATTGACCGTGCGTGGGCTGAAATGCGGGCCGGACTACATCGATCCCGCCTTCCACGCGGCCGCCACGGGCGCGCCCAGCGCCAACCTCGATTCCTTCGCCATGCCCGAGGCGCTGCTGGCGCTGATCGCGCTCAATGCGGCCGGTCATGCCGACCTCGTCGTCGCCGAGGGCTCGATGGGGCTGTTCGACGGCGTGCCCGGCCCGCAAGGGCGGACCGGCGCGAGCGCCGACATCGCGGCGCTCACCGGCTGGCCGGTCGTGCTGGTGATCGACGTGTCGGGGCAGGCGCAGTCTGCCGCCGCCATCGCGCTCGGATGCATGCATTACGACCCGCGCATCAAGATCGCAGGCGTGATCCTGAACAAGGTCGCGAGCCAGCGCCATTCCCGCCTCGTCGGGCAAGGCATGGCGCGAATCGGCCTGCCCGTTCTCGGCGCGCTGCCGCGCGAGGCGAGCCTCATCCTGCCCGAGCGGCATCTGGGACTGGTGCAGGCGGGTGAGACCGCAGACCTGCATGCGCGGCTGGAGGCGCTGGCGGACGTGGTCTCGGCGGCGGTCGATCTCGAAGCGCTGGTCGCGGCGGCCGGGCCGACGCGCCTGGCGGCGGCG
>JAKFWE010000051.1 GCA_021732895.1 Allobosea sp.
GGCGTGAGCACGCCATCAACCGCGACAATGCTCGTCAGGCGATTGCCCTGCGCGCCGGCATGGCGCGCTGTCCCTGCGCGACTTATCTAGGGTGCGCCGCCGGGCGGCCGCAGCTTCGAGGACCCATTCCAGCGTGGCGGAAGACAAGCGCATCCTGACGCCCGGCCGGACCTGCTGGCGGATCGAAACCGCCAGCCGGCTGGCGCTCGTCATCGACGCCGCCGATTACTTCCGGCTGGTCAAGGCCGCCATGCTCAAGGCGCGGCACAGCATCATGCTGATCGGCTGGGACTTCGACACGCGCATCAGGTTCGAGCCGGGAAGGCGGACGCTCGAAGGCCCGAACCGCCTCGGAGCTTTCATCTCTTGGTTGCCGAAACATCGCCCCGATCTGAATCTTTACATGCTCAAATGGGATCTGGGCATGCTCCAGGCGCTTGGGCGAGGCATGACGCCGGTCGTCATCCTGAACTGGATGACCAGCGACCGGGTCCACATCAAGCTCGACGACGCGCACCCGATCGGCGCGGCGCATCATCAGAAGATCGTCGTGATCGACGATGCGGTGGCGTTCTGCGGGGGCATCGACATGACGGCCGGTCGCTGGGACACGCGCGACCATCTCGACGCCGATCCGCGCCGGACGAAACCCAACGGCCGGCCGTCGGATCCGTGGCATGACGCCACGCTTCTGGTCGAGGGGCCGGTGGCCCGCGCTCTCGGCGATCTCGCCCGCGAACGCTGGCGCAGGGCGACCGGCGCGCGGCTCGGGCCGGCGCCCGACGGTCTCGCGGCATGGCCCGACGATCTGACGCCGACGATGAGCGCGGTCGAGGTCGCCATCTCCCGCACCTTCCCGGAAATGGACGACGCCGAGGAGGTGCGCGAGATCGAAGCGCTCTACCTGGGCGCCATCGCCAGCGCCAGGCGGTGCGTCTATCTCGAGAGCCAATACCTGGCGTCCCGCCGGATCGCCGAGGCGCTGGCGGCGCGGCTGCGCGAGCCGGACGGCCCGGAGATCGTGATCGTGCTGCCGCAGACGACCGAAGGCTGGCTCGAGCACAAGGCGATGGACGGCGCGCGGCTGCTGCTGCTGCACCTGCTCTGGCGGGCCGATGCGAACGGGCGTCTGGCCGTCTATCATCCCGTCACGCAAGCCGGCGGGCCGATCTATGTCCACGCCAAGATCATGATCGTCGACGATCGACTGCTGCGCGTCGGCTCGTCGAACATCAACAACCGCTCGATGGGCTTCGACACCGAATGCGACCTCAGCGTCGAGTCGACGGACGACCCGGCCGATCACGAGACGCTGCGCCCGACGATACGGTCGATCCGCGACGATCTCCTGTGCGAGCATCTGGGCGTCTCGCATGATCGTTTCGCGGCCGCGCTCGCGCAGGCCTCGGGCGCGCTCATTCCGGCGATCGACACCCTGCGCGGACCCGGGCGGAGCCTGAGCCTGTTCGAGCCGCTCGATGTGGCCGAAGATGAGAGCGTGCTCGCCGAGAACGACCTGCTCGACCCCGAGCAGCCGCCGCCGAGCCTCGGCAAACGGATCGCGTCGGGCGTGTCCGGGATCGCCGGCAGCCTCGGGCTGCGCCGCGTCAAGGGCCGATAGCCGGCGGCGTCGGACGCCGGGGATCCGTCGATCGCCGAAGGCGCGCCGGCACATGCAGGCCCCGGCCGCGCGCAGCCTGCCCGGCCTCGTTTCACCCGCGATGACGGCCGGTGACGATCAACGACCGTCGGGTCAGAGCACGCGTTCGTAGTTGATCACGAAGTTCTTGGGATCGGGCCGGCGCTGCGTGTCGAGGTTGGAGAGCGACACGGTGGTCTCGTAGCCCTGCGGGTCGATCACCACCCATTGTTTGAGCTCGTTGGCGACGATGTCGAAATTCAGCGTGATCTTCGAAGTGCCGCCGAGGGTGGAGCGATCCTCGATCTTGACGGACACGATGTCGCCGCGGGTGCTGACGCCGGTGAGGGAGGCGTCGCGTGCGAGGTCGATCTTCTCCTTGACGAGGAATTTCAGCGGCGTCTGTCCGATCGAATACAGGTCCTGCGTCGCGAGGCGTCGGTCGCGGATCGCCACAGAGGTGCCGTCCGCGACGATTTCCGTGGTCACCGGAGCATCGTAGTCGAAGCGCATCTTGCCCGGGCGCTGGATGTAGAGCCTGCCTTCGAGCCGGCGGCCATTGACCGCCTGCTGGACGAAGTCGCCCTGCAAGGTCGAAAAACCATTGAAATAGGCGTTGAGGCGCGCGACCGCCTCGGCGTCGGACAGGGGTCCCGCCGGCCGCGCCGGCTTGGCCTGCTGCGCGACCGTGGCGCGCGGCTCCGATGCGGCGGTGACGACCGGGGCGGCCGCCTGCGCCGTGCCGGCGCGCGGAACGCCGAGCCCCTGCGGCCGGGCCGGGGGGAGAGGCGTCGCGCGGCCCGGATTCGACGCCGCCGCGCCCGGCCCGTTCGTTTGCAACTGCAGCGGCTGGGCCGCCAGCGGCAGGGCGGAGGCGATCCCGGCCACGGTCAGCGCTCCGCTCAGCGCGAGGGACGACAATATGCGGGTCATAAGCCGTTCGCTCCAGGTTCCGGCCGGTTCCGGCCGCATCTTCGCGCCGCAGCCGGTCTTCGGCAAGGCGCTGGACATTCCGTTTCGCGCGATCAACGCGTCTGGCGGCGCAAGGTTGCCGCCACGACCGTCGAGTCACACGCCCTCATGGCATTTTGAGGACCGCGCCGACGCCGGCTCAGTCCTCGTCCTCGCGGGCCCGCCCGGTCTCGACCAGGATCTCGCGCTTGCCGGCATGGTTGGCCGGGCCGACGATGCCCTCGTTCTCCATCCGCTCCATGATCGAGGCGGCGCGGTTGTAGCCGATCTGGAGGCGGCGCTGGATATAGGAGGTCGAGGCTTTCTTGTCGCGCAGCACCACCGCGACCGCCTGATCGTAAGGGTCCTCGCTCTCGGCCTGGCCCATCGCGCTCCTGTCGAAGACAGCGCCGTCCTCCGCGTCCTCCTGCGCCTCCTCCTCCTCGGAGGTGACGGCGTCGAGATAGTCCGGCCGGCCTTGGGTCTTGAGATGCGCGACGACCTTCTCGACCTCGGAATCGGAGACGAACGGGCCGTGGACGCGGGTGATGCGGCCGCCGCCGGCCATGTAGAGCATGTCGCCCTGGCCGAGCAGCTGCTCGGCGCCCATCTCGCCGAGGATGGTGCGGCTGTCGATCTTGGAGGTGACCTGGAAGGAGATGCGGGTCGGGAAATTGGCCTTGATCGTGCCGGTGATGACATCGACCGAGGGCCGCTGCGTGGCCAGCACGACATGGATGCCGGCGGCGCGCGCCATCTGGGCGAGGCGCTGGATCGTGCCCTCGATCTCCTTGCCGGCGACCATCATCAGATCGGCCATCTCGTCGACGATGACGACGATGTAGGGCAGAGGCTCGAGGTCCATGACCTCCTCCTCGTAAATTGCCTCGCCGCTGTGTTTGTCGAAGCCGGTCTGCACGGTGCGGGTGATGACCTCGCCGGCGGCCTTCGCCTCGCCGACGCGAGCGTTGAAGCCGTCGATGTTGCGCACCGAGAGCTTCGACATCTTCTTGTAGCGCTCCTCCATCTCGCGCACGGCCCATTTCAGGGCGACCACCGCCTTCTTCGGGTCGGTCACGACGGGGGTCAGGAGATGCGGGATGCCGTCATAGACGGAGAGTTCGAGCATCTTGGGATCGACCATGATCAGCCGGCACTGCTCGGGCTTGAGCCGGTAGAGGATCGACAGGATCATGGTGTTGATCGCGACCGACTTGCCCGAGCCGGTGGTGCCGGCGACGAGCAGATGCGGCATGCGGGCGAGATCGGCGATAACCGGCTCGCCGCCGATGGTCTTGCCGAGGCAAAGGGCGAGCTTGTGCTTGGTGCTCTCGAAATCCTGGCTGGCGAGCAGTTCGCGCAGGTAGACGGTCTCACGCTTGGCGTTGGGCAGTTCGACGCCGATGGCGTTCTTGCCGGGGATGACGGCGACGCGGGCGGAGATCGCGCTCATCGAGCGGGCGATGTCGTCGGCGAGCGAGATCACGCGCGATGATTTGGTGCCGGGCGCGGGCTCCAGCTCGTAGAGGGTCACCACCGGGCCGGGGCGGACCTGGGTGATCTCGCCGCGCACGCCGAAATCCTCGAGCACGCCTTCGAGCAGCGTGGCGTTCTGCTCGAGAGCGTCGGTCGAAATCGCGGTCGCAGGCAGCTTTTTCGGTTCGGCGAGGTAGGTCAAAGGCGGCAGCTCGAAGACGTCGCGGTCGAGTAGCGAGGGCTGAGCCTCGCGCTGGATGCGCTTGCCGGGCTTAGGC
>JAKFWE010000274.1 GCA_021732895.1 Allobosea sp.
CGCAGCCGGGCGACATCGAGCCCGCGCAGCATCGCCTTGACCGGGCCGATCGAGGCGGCCGACATCGAAAAGGCGCGATAGCCGAGCCCGATCAGCGCCATCGTCTCCAGCGGCTTGCCGCCCATCTCGCCGCAGACCGTGACCGGGCAGCCAGCCTCGGACGCCGCCTCGACGATGCCCCTCAGCGCCCGCAATGCCGGAACGCTCAACGGATCGAACCGATCGGACACGCGACGGTTCTCGCGATCCGCCGCGAACAGGAACTGCATCAGGTCGTTGGTGCCGATCGAAAGGAAATCGGCCTCGCGCGCGATCTCCGCCAGCTCGAACAGCAGCGAGGGAACCTCGACCATAACGCCGAGCTGGAAGGTCAGCGGCGGGCCGTGCCCCTGCTTGGCGAGCATGGCCTGCTCCCGCCGCACGATCAGGCGGGCGCGCCGGAACTCGTCGACGGTCGCGACCATGGGCAGCATGATCTTCATGTCGCGGCCGGCGCCGGCGCGCAGAAGCGCCCGGATCTGCGCGCGCAGGAGGCGCGGCCTGTCGAGCCCGATACGGATCGCGCGCCAGCCGAGGGCCGGGTTCTCCTCCTCGACGCGCTCCATGTAGGGCAGCACCTTGTCGCCGCCGATATCGAGCGTGCGGAATGTCACCGGCCGGCCGCGCGCCGCCTCCAGAACCGCGCCGTAGAGCGCCTGCTGTTCGGCGGTGCTCGGCATGTGCGCGGCGACCATGAACTGCAGCTCGGTGCGGAACAGGCCGATGCCGGAGGCCGCCGTCTCGTCGAGATTGGGCATGTCGATCAGCAGTCCGGCGTTGATCTGCAGCGTGATCTCGACGCCATCCCTGGTGACGGCCGGCTGGTTCTTCAGCTTGCGATACTGTTCCTGCTTGCGGGCGCGCAGGCGCGCCTTGTCCTTGTAGGCGTTCTCGACATCGGGCTGCGGCCGGAACTGAACCTCGCCGGCCTGGCCATCGACGATGACGGCGTCGCCGGCCTGCAGGAGCGCGGTCGCGTTGACGATCTCGCCGACCGCGGGGATGCCGAGCGCGCGCGCGACGATGGCGATGTGGCTGGTCGGCCCGCCCTCCTCGAGGACCAGCCCGCGCAGATTGGCGCGGTCGTAATCGAGCAGCGCGGCCGGCCCCATCGAGCGTGCGATCAGGATCGCGTTCTCGGGCAGGTTCTCACGCGCCACGCCGCTGGCCTTGCCGACCAGCGTGCGCAGCAGCCGGTCGGCGAGATCGTCGAGATCGTGCAGCCGCTCGCGCAGATAGGGGTCGGTCTGGCGCAGCATCCGGGCGCGCGTGTCCGACTGGACGCGCTCCACCGCGGCCTCGGCGGTAAGCCCGGTGAGCACGACCTCGCGCATGCGCCGCAGCCAGCCCTGGTCATGGGCGAACATCCGGAAAGTTTCGAGCACGTCGCGATGCTCGCCGGTATGGGCGATGTCGCCGCGCTCGATCAACTCGTCGATCGAGGCGCGCATCGCGGCGATCGCCTCCTCCAGCCTTCTGACCTCGCGCGCCGGATCCTCGGCGATCAGGTTCGTGATCGCGACGCGCGGCTCGTGCAGCACGGCGTGGCCGAGCCCTACGCCATCGGCCAGTGCGACGCCGACGCCGTGGATCGGGCGGTCGAGGCCGATCGCGGCTCCCGGCGCGGCGAGCGCCTTCAATCCGCCGGCGGCGATCATCTCCGCCATGATCATGGCGGTGGTCTGGAGCGATTCGACCTCGTCCTCGCTGTAGACCCGCGAGGCGCGATTCTGGATGACGAGAACGCCCATCACGGCGCCGCCGCGCAGGATCGGCACGCCGAGGAAGGAGCTGTAGATCTCCTCGCCGGTTTCGGGGCGATAGGAAAAGGCCGGATGGGACTGGGCGTCGGTCAGGGCGAGCGGCTCGGCCTCGCGCGCGATCAGGCCGACGAGCCCTTCGCCTGCGTCCATCAGCGTGAGGTGCACCGCCTCGCGGTTGAGGCCTTCGGTGGCGTAGAGTTCGAGCGAGGCGTCCTCGCGCAGGACATAGACCGAGCAGACCTCGGCGACGAGATTGCCCGCGATCAGGACGACGAGACGGTCCAGTCTTTCCTGCGGACTGATCTTCGCCGCCATGACCTCGCGGAGGCGGCGCAGCAGAACGCCCGGTCCTCCGAGAGCGCCTCGCATCAATCTCAAGCCCTCCGACTGCCTCCCCGGCCGACAGCTTCGGCCGGCGCCCCTTCCGGACCTGACACCGGACCCGACCGAGTCGCAAGCAACCGATGACAGGATCGCCTTCTAGAGCGCGTTCCTTCCGGGAGGCAAGGGCGCCTGCCGGGCTTCACCACCCGAGACGATCCGGTCGCCGGGGCGGGAAACGCCGCCCTACCGCCGGGAGGAGCGCGACGATGCGGCGCCTGCGGCGGCCAGCGCCTCGTTCGGGGCCGCGCCGCCGACCAGCTGCAGCTTCGGCGGCTGCTTCCGGCGGGGCGGCTGTTGCGGACCTGTCCTGACGGGCGGGGCGTCCGACTGATCGATCTCGGACAGCGCCGCGAGGTAGCGTCGCGTCCACCAGGCGATGTCCGTCGAGGCGATCGTCGCAAACAAGCGCTCGAACCGGCGGATGCGCTCCGATTTCGGCATGGCGAGCGCGGTGCGGATCGCTTCGGCGACCTCGTGCGTGTCGTAGGGATTGACGATCAGCGCCTCGCCGAGCTGCTGCGCGGCGCCGGCGAAGCGCGACAGCACGAGCACGCCGGGATCGAGGGGGTCCTGGGCCGCGACATATTCCTTGGCGACCAGATTCATGCCGTCGCGCATCGGCGTGACGAGGCCGACCTGGGCGCGGCGGTAGAACCCCGCCAGCGCGTTGCGTGAATAGGCCTTCTTGACCACCCGGATCGGCGTCCAGTCGAACTCGCCGAGCGCCGCGTTGAGCCGGCCCGCAACCTCGTCGGACTGGCGGTCGAGCTCGGCGTATTCCGGCACGTCGGACCGGGACGGCGGCGCGATCTGGAGAAGGCCGACGCGCCGGCTGTGCTCGGGGTGGCTGCGCAGGAACTGGCCGAACGCCTCGAGCCGCTGGACGATGCCCTTGGAATAGTCGAGCCGGTCGACGCCGATGACGAGCTGGCGCTCGCCGAGCGATTCCCTGGTGGTCTTGATCGGGCGAGGGGCGGCGCGCACCGAGAGCGCGGCGAGCTTGCGGAACGCCTCGACGTCGATGCCGATCGGGAAGGCCCTCACCTTCGTCTCTCGCCGGCCCAGCCTGACCCTGTCGCCGGCCCTTTTTGCGCCGCAGAGGGCCTCCAGCCCGGCGATCAGGTTGCGCACGTCGATCTCCGTCTGCAAGCCGACGAGATCATAGGCCGCGAGCGTGCTGATCAGCGTGGCGCTGAACGGCAGGGCGCCGAAAACCTCGGCCGGCGGCCACGGGATATGGTGGAAGTAGCCGATCCGGTTCCTGACGCCGCGCCGGCGCAGTTCGGCAGCCATAGGGATGAGGTGATAGTCGTGGATCCAGACGACGTCGTCCGGGTCCAGCATGGCGGACAACGCCTTGGCGAAGCGCCGGTTGACCGCGAGATAGCCGGTGTAGTCGGTGCGCGAAAACTCGGTCAGGCCCAGACGATAGTGCATGTTCGGCCAGAGCGCGCGGTTCGAGAAGCCGAGATAGTAGCTCTGCCGCTCGGCCTCCGTCAGATCGGTGACGGCGTAGGAGACCTTGCCGCGCTGCGTGCTGCGCACCTCGTGCGCCCCGGTTTCGACGACCGCGCCGCTCCAGCCGAACCAGAGCCCTCCCTGCGTCTCCAGGGCCTCGCGCAGCGCCACCGCCAATCCGCCAGCCGCCGCCTTCTCGTGCCGGTCGGGGATGGTGACGCGGTTGGATACGATGACGAGACGCATGGTCGGGATACTTCCTTCCGGGGTCGGCCGCCCGAATTTCGAGACTGGCGACAGGAACAGAACGCGCTGAGAGGCGTCATGTTTCCAAGGGCTCGGCTTTCCAAGGGCTCGGCCGGAACCGGCGGCAAAGCTGTGTCCAACGAGCGCTTCCTGCGAAGACGACCGTCGGCTTCGTGACGGCGCGCATGAATTGGAGGCGGATCGCACTCGTCCCGACAGTCTACCAGTCCACGCCCCGCCCGCGCCACCCCCCTGCCCTTCGACGACGGTCGTCGAAACCGCATGCGTCACCCGGCACGATCCATGTAAAGATCGAGGCAATGACACTCACCGAATCCGATTCAGCCGACCGGATCGACCGGTCAGACGACGAGCGACCCATCGCGCTGTTCCTCGACTTCGATGGCACGCTGGTCGAGATCGCGCCGATGCCCGACGCCG
>JAKFWE010000265.1 GCA_021732895.1 Allobosea sp.
CTTCAGGTACGGGTCTTACGTCTACGAGGGCGAGCGCAAGAGCCGCGATCCGAAGGCGCAGGCGAAATACCTGACGAAGCTCGTCGGCAGCTATCCGATCGTCTCGATCGAGGACGGAATGGCGGAAGACGACTGGGAGGGCTGGAAGATGCTGACCGATCTCGTCGGCTCGAAATGCCAGCTCGTCGGCGACGATCTCTTCGTCACCAACGTCGCGCGCCTGTCGCGCGGCATCAAGGCCAGGACCGGCAACTCGATCCTGATCAAGGTCAACCAGATCGGCACGCTGACCGAGACGCTCGCGGCGGTCGATATGGCGCAGCGCGCCGGCTACACGGCGGTGATGTCGCATCGCTCGGGCGAGACCGAGGACGCCACCATCGCCGACCTCGCGGTCGCGACCAATTGCGGGCAGATCAAGACCGGCTCGCTCGCCCGCTCGGACCGGACGGCGAAATACAACCAGCTCCTGCGCATCGAGGAGGAACTGGGCGCGCAGGCGGTCTACGCCGGCCGCGCCGCGCTGAAGGCGCTGGGCTGACGGGCGAAGCGGCCGAGCCGGGTCACCAGCGCGGAAGCAGGCCCGTCGCCTGCGAGACCGTCCAGGAACCGGCCGCGCCGACGGCGCCCATCACCGTGGCGGCCGCGTCGCCGACGCGCGCGATTGGACCGGTCGCGACGCGGCCGAGCAGCGTCGCCGGGGGGCGCACGGTCTCCGTGACGGTCGCCGGCTTGGTCTCGGCGGGGTTGGCCGCCTCTCGCGCCGGCGGGGCCGCGGCGAGCGCCACACGCTTCGGCCGCTCCGGCGGGAGAGAGGCCCGCCGTGCCGGCAGGGGCTCGGCGGGCGCGGGCGCAGCGGCTGCGATCTCGCTGCGGACCGGCGCATCGGCCGCCATGGCGGGAAGGCCCCAGTCCAGGCTCATCGGCATGATGACCGCGGACGCGGTCACCAGCCCGGCCGGACTCGAACCGGCAAGGGACGGGGCCGCTCCCACGGCATCGTGATGGCGCTGGCGATACTTGCCCGCGATCGCTTCCGGCTCGGGCGACGTCACGGATGCAACCGGCTCGACGGCGGCGGGAGCGACGCCGACAAGCGATTCGGGAAGCGTCAAGAACGCCGCCGCGACGGCGGAGGCGGCGATCGAGATCGCGACCTGCCCGCCGAAATTGCTCAGCAGACTGGCGGCGCGATCGAAAAGCGAGGCTGGCGGCATGGGGAGGCTCCGTTTGCGCCCCGACAAGGCGCGACCCTGCCGGCGCGACGATGGCGGCGGCATGGAGCAATTGTGGCCGCTGGACCTCGATTGTTTCCGGAGCCCTCTTCGCAGGCGCGAAGGGGCCATGCGCGCAGGCGGCTACCCGGACGATCGCAAGGCGGGCTAAGCCTGAGCATGCATCAGATCACGCCCGCCGCCCTGCGCGAGGCCGACGCCCGCGACCGGCGGAAGCGCCGGCTGGCGCTGGGCGCGATGATGGTCGCGATGCTGATCTTCGGCGCGAATTTCGTGGTCAGCCGTCATGGCATGCTGAACGGGCTGAACCCGCACGACATGCTGGCGCTGCGCTTCGCCACCGCCGGGTTATTGCTGCTGCCGGTTTTCCTCGCCGCCGGAGGGTTGCGAAACTGCGGCGGCGTCGGCTGGCGGCGCGGCCTGACGCTGGCGACGATGAGCGGCCTGCCGATGAGCTGGCTGCTGCTGACCGGGCTGACCTATGCGCCGGCTGCCCATGGCGCGGTGATCGGGCCGGGCGTCGTCACCGTGATCGGCATCGTCGGCGGCGTCGTGCTCTTCGGCACGCGCCTGACGCCGCAGCTCTTCATCGGCATCGGCGCGGTGCTGGTCGGGCTGGTCTGCCTCGGCATCGCCGGCACGACCCACACCAATCCGACGATCCTGCTCGGCGATCTCCATTTCCTCTGCCTCGGCCTGCTCTGGGGCGGCTATCCGCTGGTGATCCAGCTCTGGCGGGTCGATGCGCTGAAGGCGACGGCGATCGTCTCGGTGCTGTCGCTGATCTACCTGCCGTTCTACGCGCTGTTCCTGTTCCGGGGCTTCGATGTCGCGCCCTGGTGGGTGATCGCCGCGCACGCCGTCAACCAGGGGCTGCTCAACGTCATCCTTGGCCTGTGGATCTGGAGCTGGTCGGCGCCGATCCTCGTACCAGCCGTGCTCGGGCGCTTTCCGCCGTCCATTCCGGTGATCGGCACCTTGCTGGCGATCCCGGTGCTCGGCGAGATCCCGACCGGCCTGCAGATCGCCGGCATCGGGCTGATCGTCGCAGGCCTCGTCGTGGCCGCACTGCGCGGCTCAGCGCGCCCGCCGGCCCCGCCGCAGCAGCGCGAGATTCCAGCCGACGCACAGGGCGAGGCCGAGCCCGAGCGCCGGCCATGACCCGAGCGCGACAGCGCTCAGGCTGACGACACCGAGCGCCAGCCCGAAGCCCATCAGCCCGAGGGCGCCATTGGCGATGATCGCCGCCGTCGCCGGCCCGCCGATGCGCGGCTGGAGGATGGCGATGAGGCTCGACAGCACGATCGGGAAAGCCGCGAGCACGCCCGACCAGCCGGGGCCGACGCGCGCGCTGATCGTGCTGACGGTGGCGGCCAGCATCGCCACGCAGGCGGCGCGCAGCGGGATCGCATACCAGACGCGCCCGGCAGGCTCGAGCGGGCGCGCGCCAAGATAGGGCCGCAGCAGGCGATGCAGGGCGGCGAAGACCAGCACGGTCGCGCACGCCGCCAGCGCCAGCGGCGGCTCCAGAGCGCGCAGTCCGGAAACGAGCGCCAGCCATGCCGCCAGCGCGGCAGCCAGGCTGAAGACCATGCCTCGGCTCTGCGCCAGCAGCACATAGACCAGCGCCAGACCGGCATTGGCGAGGTTGGCGCCCATCGAGCCGAGCGCGCCCGCCGCGATGAAGGCCGCGTCGTGATCGAGCGCCAGGAACACATAGACCGGCCCCGCCGAGATCGGCAGGGTCGCGATCATCGCAGCGACCAACGGCCCGGCGCGCTCCGCCAGGAGCGAGCAGCCGACGACGACGCCCGCGGCGACCGCCATCTTCAGCAGCAGGAGCCCGAGCCAGGGTTCGATCATGCCGGCTCGCCGCGCGCCCAGCCCGCCTTGGTCTCCGCGACGAAATCGGCGAGCCGCCCGGCCGCGATCGCAGCGCGAAGCCCTGCCATCAGATCCTGATAATAGGCCAGGTTGACCCAGGTCAGCAGCATCTTGCCGAGCATCTCCTCGGCCTTGACCAGATGGTGGAGATAGGCCCGGGCGTAGGAATTGGCGGCTGAGCAGCCGGACTGCGGGTCGATCGGGCGCGGATCGTCGGCGTGCTTGGCGTTCTTCAGGTTCATCCGGCCGAAACGGGTGAAGATCTGGCCGTGCCGGCCGGCGCGCGTCGGCATGACGCAGTCGAACATGTCGATGCCGCGCGAGACCGCCTCGACCAGATCGTCGGGCGTGCCGACGCCCATCAGATAGCGCGGCCTAGCCTCCGGCAGCTCGGGCGCGACGACGTCGATCATCGCCAGCATGACGGCCTGCGGTTCGCCGACCGCAAGGCCGCCGATCGCGTAGCCTTTCAGGTCCATGGCGACGAGTTCGCGCGCGCTCTCGATGCGAAGGGCAGGAACCGCGCCGCCCTGCACGATGCCGAAGAGCGCCCGGCCCGGCTGTTCGCCGAACGCCGCCCTGCAGCGTTCCGCCCAGCGCAGCGACAGCCGCATCGCCTTCTCCGCGACCTTGTCCTCGCAGGGCAGCGAAACGCATTCGTCGAGCTGCATGACGATGTCCGAGCCGAGCAGGTTCTGGATCTCGACCGAGCGTTCCGGCGTGAGCAGATGTTGCGAGCCGTCGATATGCGACCGGAAGGCGACGCCCTCCTCGCTCAGCTTGCGCAGGTTGGCCAGCGACATCACCTGAAAGCCCCCGGAATCGGTCAGGATCGGGTGCGGCCAGTTCATGAATTTGTGCAGGCCGCCGAGTCCGGCGATCCGCTCCGCGCCGGGCCGCAGCATCAGGTGATAAGTGTTGCCGAGCACGACGTCGGCCCCGAGCGCGCGCACCTGCCCGGGATACATGCCCTTTACGGTGGCGGCGGTGCCCACCGGCATGAAGGCCGGCGTCCGGATCACGCCGCGCGGCATGCGGATTTCACCGGTGCGCGCCGCCCCGTCGCGGCCGAGCACATGGAAGCTGAATTGCGTTGTCATGGTCGAGCGGGGTAGCGCAGGCGCGGGCCGGGAGGAAGGCCCGCGCCTGCGCCCCGCCATGCCATGGCGGCGCGACGGCGAGGCGAACCGGCGCCCGAC
>JAKFWE010000087.1 GCA_021732895.1 Allobosea sp.
ACCATAATCGACACGGTGCCGACGCTGCTCGGCATCCTGCCGGCCGACATTTCCTCGCTCCGGCTGATCCTGCTCGGCGGCGAGGCGCTGCCGCCGGCGATCGTGCAGAAATGGTCGAAGCCCGGCCGGCGCATCCTCAACACCTATGGCCCGACCGAGGCCACCGTGGTTGCGACTGCCGCCGAAGTCGTGCCCGGCGAAACTGTCACCATCGGCCGGCCGATCGCGAACTACACGGCTTATATCGTCGATGAGGAGATGCGCCTCGTCGGCCCCGGCCAGCAGGGCGAGTTGCTGATTGGTGGACCGAGCGTCGCCAAGGGCTATCACGGCCGCCCCGAACTGACGGCCGAGAAGTTCATCGCCAACCCGTTCGGCGGCATCGACGATCCGGTGCTCTACCGCTCGGGCGACGCTGTCAGCCTCGACGACAATGGCAACATCGTCTTCCACGGTCGCATCGACGACCAGATCAAGATCCGCGGCTTCCGCGTCGAACTCGGCGAGATCGAGACCAAGCTCTCCGACGAACCCGGCGTCGGTCAGGCGGCCGTCGTGCTGCGGACCGACAACGAGATCGAGCGGCTCGTCGCCTTCGTGGTGCCCGAGCCCGGCGTCGGCGTCGATGGCGGAGCCCTGCGGGCGGCGCTGCGCGAGAAGTTGCCGCCCTATATGGTCCCGGCGCATTTCGAGGCCGTCGGCTCGCTGCCGCGCATGGTCTCGGGAAAAGTTGACCGGAAGATGCTCAAGGCCGCACCGTTGACCGCGCCGGCGGTTGCGGGCGAGCAGGAGCCGCCGTGCAACGCCACCGAGGCCGCGCTGCTGGAAGCCGCCAAGCGCGTGCTCGGCGCGCAGACCCTGCCGCTGGAGGCCGATTTCTTCGTCGATCTCGGCGGTCATTCGCTGCTGGCTGCGCGCTTCATCTCGATCGTGCGCGAGACGCAGGCCTATGCCGGAATCACGCTGCAGGACGTCTATGGCGCGCGCACGCTGCGCGGCATGGCGGCGTTGCTCGACGAGCGCGGCGTCTCGGTCGCGCAGGACCTCTCCTTCACGCCGCCGCCCTTCCTGCGCCGTTTCCTCTGCGGGCTGGCGCAGGCGGCGGCGCTGCCGGTCATCATCGGCCTGTCGACGGCGCAATGGCTCGGAATCTTCGTCACCTACATGCTGATCTCGGGCGAGGATCTGTCTCTGCCGGCGCAGGTGTTTGCGCTGCTTGGCGTCTATGTCGCGATCACCATCGTCACGGGCTTCATCTCGGTCGCGCTGAAATGGATCGTGCTCGGACGCACGAAACCGGGCGTCTACCCGCTCTGGGGCGTGTATTATTTCCGCTGGTGGTTCGCCTCGCGCGTGGCCGGCCTCGTCCACATCAAATGGCTGCAGGGCACGCCGGTGATGCGGTTCTACTGGCGGCTGCTCGGCGCAAGGGTCGGGCGCGACGTCATCCTCTCCGATTATGAGGCCGGCGCCGTCGATCTGATCGAGATCGGCGACGGCGCGTCCTTCGGCTCCAAGACCACCTTCGCCAATGGCGAGGCGCTGGGCGACAAGTTGATCCTTGGCCGGATCAGCATCGGCAAGGATGTTTCGGCCGGCGCGTCCGTGGTGTTCGGCCATGGCTGCGTCGTCGGCGACAATGCCGAGATCGCCGACCTGACCACGATTCGACCGGGCGCGAGCATCGGAGCCGCCGAAATCTGGGACGGCTCACCCGGCCGCAAGGTCGGCACGGTCGATCTCGCCGCGCTGCCGCCGCGCGCCGAGGCGAGCCCGCGCCGTCGCGCCGCGATGACGGCGTTCTACGTGCTGATGCTGATCGTGCTGCCGCCGATCAGCCTGCTGCCTATCTTCCCGGCCTTCTGGCTGTTTGACCAGATCGACGACTGGATCTCGACATGGTCGGATATCAGCTATCTCTGGTATCTGCCGATCCTGACCTGGCCGACCGCGATCGGCCTGATCACCTTGACCACTTTCCTGATGGCGGGACTGCGCTGGGCCATCCTGCCGCGCGTCAGCTCCGGCACCTATTCGATTCATTCGGTTTTCTATGCCCGCAAATGGACGGTCGGGCTCGCCACCGAGGTGACGCTCGACACGCTGTCCTCGCTGTTCGCCACGATCTACATGCGGGCCTGGTACCGGATGATGGGCGCCAAGATCGGCAAGGGCGCCGAGATTTCGACCAACCTGTCGGGCCGCTACGACATCACCGCTATCGGCGCGGGCAACTTCATCGCCGACGAGGTGGTGTTCGGCGACGAGGACATGCGGCGCGGCTATATGCGACTCGACGTGACGCGCACCGGCGACCAGGTCTTCGTCGGAAACGACGCCGTGGTGCCGCCGGGCTCGGTCATTCCCGACCGCGTGCTGATCGGCATCAAGTCGAAGCCGCCCGCCAACGAACTCATGTCTCCCGGCGACACCTGGTTCGGCTCGCCGCCGATCAGGCTGCCGACTCGGCAGAAGGTCGATCTCGGCGCGAACTGGACCTATCAGCCCTCGCTGCGCAAGCAGTTGGCGCGAGCGGGCTTCGAGGCGCTGCATACCTCCTTCCCGGCGATGCTTTTCATCACCTTCGGCACGCTGGCGGTCGATCTTGTGCTGCAGCGGAAGATCAACGAGGGCGACTGGAGCGGCCTCGTGCTCTCCTTCATCGGCGTCGCGATCCTGATCGCGGTGACGCAGGCGCTGATCTGCGTCGCCTACAAATGGCTGGCGATGGGCGTCTACAAGCCGGTGATGAAGCCGATGTGGTCATGGTGGGCGATGCGGACCGAATCCGTCGCGGTGCTGTATTCCGGCCTCGGCGGCAAGGTGCTGTTTGAATATCTGCGCGGCACGCCCTTCCTGCCCTGGTTCCTGCGCCTGTTCGGGGCGAAGTTCGGCAAGGGCGTCTGGATGGACATGACCGACATCACCGAGTTCGACTGCGTCACCGTCGGCGACTACTGCCAGATCAACGCCCGCTCAGCTCTGCAGACGCATCTCTATGAAGACCGCGTCATGAAGGTCGGTCGTGTGCATCTCGGCAACGGCGTTTGCGTCGGCGCGGCCGCAACCGTGCTCTACGACACTCATGTCGGTGACCACGCCCAGATCGGGCTTTTGACCGTCATCATGAAAGGCGAGAATCTGCCGGCGAATACGCGCTGGGAGGGTGCGCCGGCGGTGCCGGGGAAGGCGAACTGAGCGACTTGAGACGCCAAACCCATAGCGCCCAATTGGTCACCATCGCAGCGCCCAATTCGATAGCCTTGGCTCGGCGCCTATAGCTGTTCATCATTCATTTCGCGCAAACCCCTATTGCATAGAATGCATATAGGTGGTGATTCGTCGACATGCTCGCCTAGGCAGATCGGAAGCGCGAGGGTGGCAATAACCCTACTAACCGCTGCAATAAGCCGACTTTTACGATCAGACGCGCGGACTGACTGCGCAAAAATGAGTTTGCGAATGCAGCGCCTGACAGTGATCGAACGGCTTGGCCTGGTTGTGCTCGCGCCGATGCTGGCTCTCGCGATCATCGTGATTAATTCTGTCGGCTCGCGCCAGTCGGAGATTGTCAGGCTCGAGCATTTTCGGCCTTCGGTCGTGATCGCTCGTGCGTCGAGCGCCCTTATTCATGAGTTGCAAAAGGAGCGAGGATCGTCTGCTGGCCTTATCTCCGCGCATGGCGAGGGGCCTTTCAAAAGTACCGTCGCCGAGCAGCGCCTCCTGACCGATTTTGCAGTGCGCGAATGGTCATCGGTCGCCGACAAGGCTTTGATGGACCCCAACAAAGACGTGTCGCTTGTGGCTCGCATAGAAAGGGTCCGCAGCGACCTTTGCGGCCTGGCGTCATTCAGAACTGACGTCGATAGCGCACGGGCAAACGTCTCCAGGAATCTTGCATATTACACAGGCATGATCGAGAAGCTCATCGGAGTTCTTGGCGACCTCATCAACGAGGTTCAGAAGGGCTCGATCGCTTCCCAGATCCAAGGGTATCGAGCTCTGGTGATGGCCAAGGAGAAGGCAGGGCTCGAGCGCGCGACAGGCTCGACGTTATTCAATGCAGCAATGGGCCGTGCCGGAACTCTCGATTTTGAACGCCATCGAACCTATTCAGCGATCGTGGCGCAGGAATCTGCCCATCTTGCAGAGTTTCACCAATTCGCTGCTTCCGGTGCGCGCCGACGGTTTGAGGACTCGGTCAATGGTCCGTCGGTGAGCGATGCGCTGACGTGGCGAAAGGTGCTGTTGGCTCTTCCAGAGACGGGGAACGACGGTCAGGACGTATTGGCAGCGAG